>JAKLIL010000064.1 GCA_022709625.1 Verrucomicrobiota bacterium | reverse complement strand
GGGTTGATCGCGAACCGCCGCGAACCGGGATGTGCGCCTTGGGGCGCTACGCCACTATGATCTACCGGCTGCCGCGGTCGGGACGGGTGCTGTGGTTCCAGCGGTGGCATTGCTCAGACGGGCGCCTTCTCGTCGTGGCTTCGCATGCGTCCGTAGGCGTTCCCTCCAAGCCCGCCATGGCGGAGATGCACCGGATCGTAATGGGCATCGTCCGGGCGCCTTCTCTGGTGGGCGAAGATTCGGGCGGAACCGGCTGGCCGGAACGGAAAGCCGAAGGCGCCGCCGAGGAGGCGGCCGCGTCCGTCCGCGCACCGTGGTGGCTCCGCTGGTGGCCGGGATCGGGGCGCTAGCGGGCCTGGGCAGCCAGGTCGAGGTACAGCACTTCGGGCATCTCGTGCCAGCCGCGGGCGCCTTGCAGATGGGCGAGGACACGCAGGCAGAAGGCGCGGATGGCGGGGGCGTCGAGCGGAGCGTAGGCGGAGTGGGATTTGGATTTCCGCCGGCGGCGGGGCGTGGGGGCAAAGCCGGCGGCGTAGAGGCCTCGCAGGCCGAGAAGCCCGGCGCCGGCCGATTCGTCCCACGCCGGCGCAAGCTGTTCGAGGAGCGTGCGCAGGCCGGGAAGGAGCATGATTTCGAGCCAACCGGCCTGCTCCTTGCGCAAGCGGCGGAAATCGAGGGTCCAGAGGATGCGGCCTTCGGCGGTGACGGTGCGGGCGGGGCGGACGAGACGCGAGGCGAAGAGCTGCCAGACGATCAGTGGAACGGGGCCAGGCCAGACGTCAGGATCGAAAACAGGGACGTCGAAGCCGGGGAGGTGGGCGGCGGCCCAGGCGCGGGCGGCGGCGTTCTGGTTGAGGGAGCGCAGAGCGCGGTAGATGAGGAGATGGAGGTAGTCGTCGGGCAGCGGGGGGGCGAGGCGCTGGTCGGCGAGGAATTGGACGACGGCGGCGGAGACGGCTTCGGCGGCGGCGGGGTCGAGGGGTGCGGCGTCCGCCGCGGCGCGGAGGAGCTGGACGAGGTGGTCGCGGAGGAGCTCGTCGCTGGAGGGAAGGGGAAGCATGGAGGGAAATGGGGAATTAAAAATGCAGAATTAAGAATGAAGAATGGAGAAAATGGAGATATACAGGGGCGCGGGTGGCGCGGCGGCGGATTTTTCCACGCTATGGAAAAGTTTGTCCACGGCATGGAAAAAGCGGGGAGCGGCGGATTCCCGCGCGGGGGAGGTCATTGGCGGCCGATGAGGTTTTCGATCTCGGAGAGGAACTGGGAGGCGTCGCGGAACCGGCGGTAGACGGAGGCGAAGCGGAGGAAGGCGACTTCGTCGAGTTTTTCGAGCTTGTCGAGGACCTTGCGGCCGATGACGGTGGAGGGGACTTCGCGTTCGTATTCGGTTTCGATTTCGTGGACGACGTCGTCGACGAGGAGGTCGAGTTGGGGATCGGAGATGGGGCGCTTGACGGCGGCGCGGGCGATGGCGGTGCGGAGCTTGGCGCGGTCGAAGTTTTCGCGGCGGCCGTCGCGCTTGAGGACGGCGAGGACGGCCTTGACGACTTCCTCGTAGGTGGTGAAGCGGTGGCCGCACTTGGCGCAGACGCGGCGGCGGCGGACGACGTCGCCGTTGCGGATCGAGCGCGAATCGATCACTTTGTCGTTGGACTGGGCACACTTGGGACAGCGCATGGCAGGGAGTGTGCGAAAGGGGGCCGGGGGAAGTCAAGCGCCCGGTACTTGCCTTTTGCCGGCGGGCCTGCCATGATGCAGACATGGACGAACGCGACGACCACGGGATGCGGATCTACCTGCGCGAGATCGGGCGGGTGGATTTGCTGACGCCCGAACAGGAAGTCAAGCTCGCGCGCCGGATCAAGCGGGGCGACAAGAAGGCGCGCCAGCAGATGATCCTGGCCAATTTGCGGCTGGTGGTGAAGATCGCGGGCGACTACGCGCGGCTGGGGCTGCCGTTGCTGGACTTGATTTCCGAAGGCAACATGGGGCTGATGAAGGCCGTCGATCGGTTCGACCCGAAAAAGGGCGGCAAGCTGAGCACCTACGCGGCGTGGTGGATCAAGCAGGGCATCCGGCGCGCGCTGGCCAACCAGGGCAAGACGATCCGCCTGCCGTCGCACATGGTGGACAAGTTGTTCCGCATGCGGCGGATGCAGGAGACGCTGGCGCACGAGCTGGGGCGGGCGCCGACGGCGGCCGAACTGGCGAAGCGACTGGACGTGCCGGAAAAAACGGTCGCGTACTGGCTGGAGGTTTCGCAGCGGCCGACGTCGCTGGACGTACCGCTGGGCGAAGACGGGCGGGAAAGCCTCGGCGACACGATTGGCGACGCCAAGGCAAAATCGCCGTTCGCCGAGCTGAACGACCAGCAGTTGCTCGAGGAGATGGCGGAGCACATGCTGACGCTGCCCGAGCGCGAACAGGTCATTCTGCAGCGGCGGTTCGGCCTGAAGGGGATGACGACGGAATCCCTCGAGGAGGTCGGCGCCCGCCTGGGGATCACCCGGGAACGGGTGCGGCAGCTGCAGAACCAGGCGTTGGCCGCGCTGCGGGAGAAGATGCTGCAGGAATGACCGCGCGTTGCGCGGCGATCGGCCAGGTTATTTTCAAGGAGACGAGCATGGCGGAACCCATTGGCAACGGCATTCAAATGGACGCGGCGAACCTGTACCGCGAGGAAAGTTTCACCGATATGAAAGCCGGCTCCCTGCGCCGCCTGGTGCCGGTGAAGGCGGACGGAACGGACGATCCGTCCCGCGTGCCGATCTTCTCCGTGGCCACGCAGGTGATGACGCCGGGCGGCGTGCTGCCGTTGAGCGCCGAGGTGGCCGGAGCGAAAACCCTGGCGGAAGCCGTCGCGAAATTCCCGGAGGCGATCCAGCAGGCGGTCGCGGATTTGCGCGAGGAAATGGCGGCGATCCAGCGGGAACGGGCGTCGCAGATCGTCGTGCCCGGGCGCAACGGGCCGCCGCCGCCGGATTTGCTGGTGCGCTAGACGGGGACGGGGGACCAGGCCGGGCTAGACCACCAGCGCGTCGCGCAGGTGTCGCAGGGCGATATCGACGGCGGCTGCGCGGATGTCGGGGCGGGTGCCGGTCAGCCGGTGTTCGAAACCGACGGTTTTTCCGGGGCCGGCCAGGGCCATGAAGACGAGGCCGACGGGTTTTTCCGGCGTGCCGCCGTCCGGGCCGGCGATGCCGGTGACGGCGACGGCGTAATCGGCGCGGCATTTTTTCCGGGCGCCTTCGGCCATGGCCTTGGCGGTGGCGGAACTGACGGCGCCGTGGGCGGCGAGCACCTCGGGGGCGATGCCCAGCAGCCCGGTCTTGAGTTCGTTGGAATAGGCGACGATGCCGCCTAGGTACCAGGCCGAGCTGCCGGGGAGACGGGTGAGCGCGGTGCCGAGCAGGCCGCCCGTGCAGGATTCGGCGGTGGCGAGGGTTTCCTTCCGCGCAATCAGCGCGGCGGCGATGGAATGCAGCAACAATTCCATGAACCCGCATCATAGGACAAAGCCGGCCGCTTGCAAAGACAATGCGGGACAAGTCCGGCGGAATTTGGCAGACTGCGCGCCAGGATGAAAACAGCAATCATTACGGGTTCGGGCGGATTGGTGGGGTCGGAAACGGCCCGGTTCTACTGCGCCCAGGGTTTTCGCGTGATCGGGGTGGACAACAACCTGCGCGAGTATTTTTTCGGGCCGGAAGCATCCACGAAATGGGCGGTGGCGGAAATCCAGGCGGCGTTTCCGGAGGCCTTCACGGCGATTTCCGCGGACATCCGCGATTTCACCGCGGTGCGGCGGGCGTTCGAAACGGCGGGCGAAATCGATCTGGTGGTGCATACGGCGGCGCAGCCGTCGCACGACTGGGCCGCGCGCGAGCCGTTCACGGATTTCGGCGTCAACGCCACGGGCACGCTCAACCTGCTGGAGGCGACGCGCCAGTTCGCGCCGCGGGCGACGTTCATCTTCACCTCGACGAACAAGGTGTACGGCGACACGCCGAACCGCCTGCCGCTGCAGGAACAGGCCACCCGCTGGGAATGCGTGGCGGGGCCCTACGCGGACAAGGGCATCGACGAAACCATGAGCATCGACCAGACGACGCACTCGCTGTTCGGCGCGTCGAAGGTGGCGGCGGACGTGCTGGTGCAGGAGTACGGGCGCTACTTCGGCCTGCGGACGGGCGTATTCCGCGGCGGCTGCCTGACGGGGCCGCGGCACTCGGGCGCGGAACTGCACGGGTTCCTGGCCTACCTGATGAAATGCGCGGCGACGGGGCGCGAATACCGGATCTACGGCTACAAAGGCAAGCAGGTGCGCGACAACATCCACAGCGCGGACCTGGTGGCGTCCTTCGACCATTTCCACCGCGCGCCGCGTGCGGGCGAGGTCTACAACATGGGGGGCAGCCGCTTCAGCCACAGCTCGATGAAGGAAGCCGTGGCGCTGTGCGAGGAACTCGTCGGCCGCAAGATGAAGACGACCTACGTCGAGACGAACCGCATCGGCGACCACGTCTGGTGGGTCAGCGACGTGTCGAAGTTCCAGGCGCATTATCCGGCGTGGAAGCCGACGAAGAACGTCCGCGACATCCTGGCGGAGATCCTGGAATACAACCTGCCGCGCTGGAAGAAGGAAAGCTGAGCCGGGAATGGATCCGGCCGGCACCACGTTCGTTTTCTGCGACAGCCTGCTGCTGGTGAAGGCCGGCGGGCTGGAGCCGGCGGGGGCGGCGGCGCTGGCAGAGCTGCAAAAATCCCGCGCGACGCTGGACGATTTCACCGTGCGGCCGCAGGGGTGCCGCGCCGTGGGGCTGTCCGGCGCGGCGACCGATGCGCCGGCGAATTGCGAATGGGCGCGGTTGCGGACGCTGCTCGGCGCGGAATCGCCGGCGGCGGTCACCGCCAGCCGCGCGCTGGGCATGCTGAATTGGCGCGCTGCGCATCGGTTCTGCGGGGCTTGCGGCGGGCCGCTGGAAGAACACCCGACGGAGGTGGCGCGGACATGCGCCGCCTGCGGGCGCGTGGAATATCCCACCCTCGCCGCGGCCATCATCGTCCGGATCGAAAAAGACGGGAAAATCCTGCTGGCGCGCCATGCGCAGCGCATTCCGGACCTGTGGACCTGCCTGGCGGGCTACGTCGAACTGGGCGAATCGCCGGAGGATTGCGTGCGCCGCGAAGTGAAGGAGGAAGCCGGCCTCGAAGTGGCCGACGTGCGCTACGCCGGCAGCCAGTTCTGGCCGTTTCCCAACCAACTGATGCTCGGGTTCAAGGCCGCCTGGAAAGCGGGCGACCTGCGGTTGCAGCCGGAGGAACTCGCGGAAGCGCGCTGGTTCGATCCGGCGGACCTCCCGGCCATTCCTCCCAAAGGCGCGATGGCCTACCGGCTGATCCACGGACCGATGTGAGGCGGAACAATCCGGATACGCGGCCGATCGCAACCGGGCAACGTGGCTGGAACTTTTCCGCGGCGGCCCGGGCAAACGCCGCGGAGGGTGGGCTTCAGGACGGCAGGAAATAGTTGTGCTTTTTTTCGTGGCCGATGGTCGTGGGTTCGCCGTGGCCGGGATAGACGGCGAGTTCGTCGGGGAGGGCGGCGAGTTTGCGCAGGGAGGTGGCCAGGGTCCGGGAATCGCCGCCGCGCAAATCGGTCCGCCCGACGGAGCCGCGAAACAGCGTGTCGCCGGAAAAAAGGGCCCGATCGTCTTCGAGCAGCCAGCAGATGCCGCCCGGGGTGTGGCCGGGGGTTTCGATGACGGACCACCGGGCGCCGGCAAGGTCGAAGACGGCGCCTTCCGTGGCGGGCACGATGGGACTTTCGGGCTTGGCCGGGGCCGCATACAAGCCGGGAAGGGCGTTCTTTTCTGAAAAGCACCACGCGGCGTCGCGAGGATGGACGTGGATGGGCGCGGGGCAGACGCGGCACATGTCGGCCAGCGCCGAGAGGTGGTCCACGTGGCCGTGGGTCAACAAATAGGCGACCACGCGGCCGCCGCGTTCGCGCACGCGGGCGAGGAGTTGGGACGCTTCGTCGCCGGGATCGATCACGACCGTTTCGCGCGTCTCGGGATGGGCGACGAAATAACAATTTTCTTCGATAAATCCGGTCATCCGTGCTTCAATGATCATGGCATGAAACCAGCAGATTTGCATGGGCGCGTCAAGGGCGGAGCCGAGCCCGTGTTGACGGCGGCGGGACTCGGGGTTGGTTTCCTGCCGGAACCGGGCCGGCGGGTGGCGGTGGTGGAAGGGGTGGATTTGTGCCTGCGGGCCGGGCGGACGACGGCGCTGGTGGGGGAAAGCGGTTGCGGCAAGAGCGTCACGGCGGCGGCGTTGGGCGGGCTGCTGCCGCGCGGGTTGGCGCGGGACCGCGGCGAGATCCGCTGGGCGAACGGCATTCCGTGCCGGCCGGGTCGGGGGCTGGCCTACGTGTTCCAGGATCCGGGCGAATGCCTGGATCCGGTCTTTACGATCGGCAGCCAAATCCGCGAAACGCTGCCGCCGGAAGAACGCGGCCAGGCCCGCGCACGGATGGCGGCGCTGCTGCGCACCGTCGGCTTTGCGGAGCCGGAGCGCGTCTTGGCGAGCTATCCGCACCAGCTCTCGGGGGGGATGCAGCAGCGGGCGATGCTGGCGATGGCGCTGGCGAGCCGGCCCCGCGTCCTGGTGGCGGACGAACCGACGACCGCGCTCGACGTGACGGTGCAGGCGAAAATCCTGCGGCTGCTGGCGGATCTGCAGCGGCTGGAAAATCTGGCCGTGTTGCTCATCACGCACAACCTCGGCGTGGTGGCGGAAATCGCGGACGAAGTCCACGTGATGTACGCGGGGCGCACCGTGGAGTCGGGCCCCGTCGAATTGCTGCGGAATCCGCGCCATCCCTACGTCCGGGGACTGTTGCAGGCGCTGCCGCAACTGGCCGGGAGCGCCGAACGGCTGGCCGGCATCGAGGGTTCGGTGCCGTCGCCGGGGCGGCGTCCGGCCGGCTGCCGGTTCCACCCCCGTTGTGCCGAGGCGCGCGCCCTGTGCCGCGAGAAGGAGCCGGAACTGCGCTCCTGCGCGGCGGGCCATGCCGTGGCCTGCTGGGCTTGCGCGGAAGGCGGCTGGGCATGAGCCGGCCGCTGCTGGAGGTGGCCAACCTGCGCGTGGCCTACGGCGCGGGCTGGCGCCGCGTCGAGGCGGTCCGCGGGGTGTCGTTCGAAATTGCGCGGGGCCGTTGCCTCGGCGTCGTGGGCGAAAGCGGCAGCGGAAAAAGCACGCTGGCGCGGGCGATTCTCGCGCTGGAAGACCGGGTTTCGGGGCGGATCGAATTCGCCGGGCAGGACGTGCTGGCCCTCGACCGGGCGGCCAAGCGGGCGTTTCGGCGCCGCGCGCAAATGGTGTTCCAGGATCCCCTGGGTTCGCTGAATCCACGTGTGCAGGCGGGCGCGGCTTTGGCCGAGGTGCTGCGGGTGCATGGCTTGGCGGGAACGCGCGCGGAAGCCGCCCGGCAGACGGCGGATTGGCTCGAGACGGTGGGTCTCGATCCGGCCTATGCGGGCCGGTTTCCGCACGAGTTGAGCGGTGGCCAGCGGCAGCGCGTCAATCTGGCCCGGGCCCTGTGCGTCGGCGCGGAGTTCCTCGTGGCGGACGGGCCGGTGAGTTCCCTCGACGTCAGCGTGCAGGCGCAAATCCTGAATCTGCTCAAATCGCTGCAGGAAACGCGGGGCATCACGTGGATGTTGATTGGCCACGATTTGGCCGTGATGCGCCACATGGCCGACGAGGTGCTTGTGATGAAGGCGGGGGAAGTGGTGGAACGCGGCCCGGCGGCGGACGTGCTGGCCCGGCCGCTCCAGGCCTACACGCGCGAATTGCTGGATGCGGCGCCGGACGTCGCGCGCGCGTTGGACCGGCGCGCGGCCGCCGCGGCCAGTTTGGAATTGAACCGCGGCCCCGTTCCGGAACAGGATGTTCCCGCATGACGGCGGCGATCCAGTCCGTGGAATTTTCCGCGCCGGGCGGTCGGGCGTCCCGGCGGCGGTGGCTGGTGGGGTTGGCGGCGGCGGCGGTGCTGTGGTTCGATCCGTCGAGCGGCGTAGCCAAGGCCGTTTTGTGGACCGCGGGGCTCTATGCGCTTTGGAATTGGCGCCGGACGTGGGCGGCGTGGAAAAATCCGGCGGGCGTCCTGCTGGCGCTGGGCACGGCGTGGGCCGTGGTCTCGGTAGCGTGGAGCATCGAGCCGAGCGGGTCCGCGCGCGACTTGCTCAAATCGGCGCCGATGGCGCTGGCCGCGTTGGCGGCGCCGGT
>JAKLIL010000063.1 GCA_022709625.1 Verrucomicrobiota bacterium | reverse complement strand
AATTCTGCCCTCTGCCCTCTGCCCTCTGCCCTCTGAATTCTGACTTCTGACTTCTGTCTTCTGTCTTCTGTCTTCTTTCCCTTCATGGCCCCACCACCTCCCCGGACTTCTGCGCGTCGTCCGACGCCATGTATTTCCGCAGCAGCCAGTGTTTTTGCAGCCCGTCCAGCAAGGTTGAGGTTTCGCGCATGAGCGTTTGCGCGTCGCCGACGACCACCGGCAAATTGTCCACTTCGCCGGCCACCGTGTCCACCATGGGCGGCAACTTGGCGACTTCCGCCTGCAGTTCGGCCACCATCGCATTGACCTTGACCATCAGTTCCCGGACCTGCGCAACGATGCCCGCCACGTCCTGGGCCATGGCAGGATCGTTCAGGACTTTGGCCGGAACCCCTTGGCCATGGCGGACGTCTTCCAGCAGGCCGTTCACGTTCGCCAGCAGTTGCTGCAGATTGCCCTTGGGATCGTTCAAGCCCGCCGCCAATTCCGTGTACTCGGCAATGGCGCCGTTCACGAGCTCGAGGGTGTTGGTCGCCTCCTGGCGGATGGCCTCCAACGCCTCTTCCAGCATCTGCATGATTTCGGTATCCTTCATGCACCAGATTTCCCCGCCCGTGCGCGGCAGTTCCGCACCCGTGCCGCGCGAAAGTTCGATGTAGGCGTCGCCGGCCACCACCATTTTCTTCTTCACCAGCGCAATGGAATCGGCGCGCAGAAACCGCTTGGCGAACGGACCCCGCACGCGCATGACGCCCATCAGATTCCCGTCTTCGCCCACGAGGATGTCCTGCACGCTGCCGACTTTCGCGCCCAGCAGCATGACTTCCGCGCCCTTCTGCAAATCCAGCGAACCCTCCGAAGGAAACCGCAGGTTGATTTCGTACATGGCCTCGTACCAATGCTGCGCATGCCCCGCCACGAGGACGCCGGCCAGCAGCAGCAGGAATACCAGCAGCACGAAGCCGCCCACGATCTCGTTCACGTACCGGAATTTGAATTTCTTCGCCATGGCGCGCTCCTCATGTCGTCTTGGGCCCTGCCCGAACCAGCGGTTCCAATGCCGCCTGCGTTTCCGCATCCATCGTTTCATCCAGCCATACCACGGCGCCGCCGCCCGCGCGCGCTTCCCGCACCGCCTGCAGGAACAAGGCGCGATCATCGCCCGGCACGTCCCGCAGCGGCCGCTCCACGATCAGCATCTCGGGATTCCCCGCCAACGCGCGGATCCACTGGATGCGCCGCCGGTCGCGCTCGCGCACCGCCGGGGCCCGTTCTTGCGGCAGTGGCCAGCAATGGAAAAATCGCGCCCATTTTTCGATGGCTTCCGCGGCTCCGGCCCGGCGATGGCAGCGCGCCGGCAGCCATGCGTTTTCGTCCATGTCCAGATTCGCGAGCAGCCCGCCGGCCGCAAAGACACATCCCATCCGGCCGCGCTCCGCCGCCGCTTCGTCCGGCCCGCGTTGGCGCCACTCGACGCCTTTCCAGAAGACCACGCCTGCCGGCGGCGACTCGATGCCCGTCAGCCAATCCAGCCAAGCCAGGCCCGCGTCTCCGCCGTCCGGTATCCACAGCGCCCCGCCGCGCGGAACGGTAAAGCTCCACGCCGGCCCGGCCGGTTCGCCTGCGACCGCTGACGCCCGGATCAAGTCGTCCGCATGCTGAACGTCCGCGTCCTTGCTCATAGATACGCCATCATGGAAATCAGCAGGGACGTCACGAACAAGGCGGCGATCGACCGCATCACGCCCCGCGTCGCGGCGATCGGCACTTCGGTGGCCGCCTCGCCCACGCCGAGGCCTTCGTCGCAGCAGATGGCCCCCGTCATCATCCCCGGCAGGATCGATTTCGCCAGCAGGCTGAACACATCGGTCACCGTCACGGCCCCGATGATGTTGCTGAAAAACAGCCCCATGTCGATGTCCCCCAGTTCGATCACCCACATGCACAGGAATCCGCCGATGAACGTGATCGCCAGAAAGATGATCGTCAGGCAGAAGGTGGAGGCCGCCACGCCCAGCACGCGCGGAATGACGAGATAGACGAACGGATCGACGCCCATCGCGTCCAGCGCCCGGACTTCGCCATGGACCTTCATGCTCGCCAGTTCCGTCGAAATGGCCGTCCCGCTGCGCGCGATGACCACGAAATTCGCCAGCAGCGGCCCCAGTTCCCGCAGCACCACCGCCGTCAGAATCGGGCCGATCAGCGCCGTCTGGCCCAGCCGGGTCAGCCAATATTGCGCCTGCACCACCACCAATACCCCGACGATCAAGGCGATCAGCGCCACGAAACCGGTCGCTTCCAGGCCGGTGAACAGGATTTGCCGTGCCAGCACGTTGCGCAGTGGCGCGGTCCAGGTACGGGGCCGGACGGCCTGGGCCGCCACGGCACAGACCACGGCCGTGGTCCGCATCGCCCGGCTTGCTCGCGCCCGGGTCCGGGCGCCGATTTGGCCCACAAGACTCATCGTGGCCTACAGTATATTCCGCCCCCCCGCCCCGCACAATACATTACCCCCAAAAACCGGAGTTCTAAACGGTCGCAAGGCCAGATTCGAGCCTGAAAAATGGTCGGGGCGACGAGATTTGAACTCGTGACCTTTTGCACCCCAAGCAAACGCGCTACCAGTCTGCGCTACGCCCCGACCTGAGGCGATCCGCACGGTTGGATGTAGCACGGAAACGGACGACCCGTCAACGGCGCTTTTCCCGGACCCCGCCCCGGATTGCGCCGCTCCCCGGAATCCGCTACAGTGGCGCCGGTTCTGCTGGATGGGCGCATACCGCCAGGCAGGCCAGAGAGGCGCAGCCGGAATGCCATTATCCTCAGGAGCCCCGAACGCCGCCGTGCGGCTAGGGATCGATCTGGGCGGAACCAAGACCGAGATTATCGCACTCGACGGGCGCGGAGTCGAAATCTACCGGAAACGCATCGCCACGGATCCGCGGCGCTACGAGGGGATCGTGGCGGCCCTGGCGGATTTAGTTGCCGAGGCAGAAGCGGCGTTGGGCCGGCAAGGGACGGTGGGCGTCGGCATTCCCGGCGCGATTTCGGCGCGCACCGGCGGCGTGAAGAACGCCAATACGACCGTGCTCAACGGCCATTTCCTCGATCGGGATCTGGGGCAGGTCCTCGGCCGCGAGGTGCGCTGCATGAACGACGCGAACTGCCTGGCTCTGTCCGAAGCGGTCGATGGGGCGGGCGCCGGGCGGCGCGTGGTTTTTGCCGCCATCCTCGGCACCGGTTGCGGAGCGGGTCTGGCCCTCGACGGCCGCCCGTGGCAAGGCGCCAATCTCGTGGCCGGCGAATGGGGCCACAATCCGCTCCCGTGGATGTCGGCGGAGGAATTTCCCGGACCCGCGTGTTGGTGCGGCAAAGCCGGCTGCATCGAACGCTGGCTCTCCGGCACCGGATTCGCGGCCGACTACGCCCGGGCGACCGGCGCACACGGCCGCGAAGCGCCCAAAAGCGAGCGGATCGTAGCCTTGTCCCGCCAGGGGGACGGCGCCGCGCGGGCCGCGTTGGAACGCTACGCCAACCGCCTGGCGCGCGCCTTAGCCCATGCGATCAACGTCGTGGATCCCGACGTCGTGGTGTTGGGCGGAGGCATGAGCAACGTGGACGAACTCTACGAGTTGGTGCCGCCGCAACTGCCGGCCTTCGTGTTCGGCGGCGAGGCCGACACACCGATTCTCCGGAGCAAACACGGCGATTCCAGCGGCGTCCGCGGCGCGGCCTGGCTGTGGCCGCAGTCTTCATAAGCCCCGCAGCCAGGGGCATCCGGCAACGCTGCCGGCGTTTGTCTGGCGCGGAAAATTTCCATTCTTTGGGCTTGAAGCCGCCCGGGCGGGTCGGGCATGCTGCGTTTCTACATATAGGAACAACCCCAAGGAGGATCCCATGACCGCACGTTTCCGCTTCGGATGGATTCCGGCTCTCGCCGTACTGCTTGCCGCCGGTGCCGCCGCGGCGTACGACCAGCCGGCCGTCAACCTCGGCTTCACCAGTTTTCTCGACGGCATCCCGCCCGCAGGGCCCGGCTGGTACGCCGCCGAATTCGTCCAGTACTACCACGCCGGCACTCTCCCGGATCTGCCGCTGCCTCCCGATTACGCCGGCGCGGATCCCGAACTCACGGCCTGGATCAGCCTCTCGCAGGTGATTTATCAATCTCCCAAAGCCCTGCCGACGGGCGCCAGTTGGGGCCTCGACTTGATCCTGCCGGTGGCGCTGTTCGATCTCGACGCGGACGGCACGCCTCTGATGGCCAACGACGGCCTCGGCGATCTGCTGGTCGGCCCGTACTTGCAGTGGGCACCCGTCATGGGCAAAAACGGGCCCGTCTTCGTCCATCGCATCGAACTGCAGACGATCCTCCCCACAGGCGACTACGAGCAAGACCGCAGCATCAATCCCGGCGCCAACGTCGTCAGCCTAAATCCCTACTGGGCGGCCACCTGGTTCATCACTCCCAAGTGGACCCTCTCCGGCCGATTCCACTATCTATGGAATGCGGAGAACGACGATCCCAACACCCCCGATCCCACCGTAAAAGACACCCAGGCCGGCTCCGCGATCCACGCGAACTTCGCCACCGAATACGAAGCGGTCGCCCAGCATCTGCGCCTCGGCGTGAACGGCTACGGCTTCCGGCAACTGACCGACAGCCAGGCGAACGGCCATGGCCTTGATACCCCCAAGGAGCAGGTGTTCGCGATCGGACCCGGCGCCCTATGGAGTTTCAACCAAGACAACCATCTCTTCGCGAACGTCTACTTCGAAATGGGCGCGCAAAGCCGGTCCGAAGGCGAACGCTACAATATTCGTTTCGTCCACCATTTCTGAACCGGCGGGCGGCAAGGAACCGGCGGCGCCGCGTTCATGGCGGCGGCGGAGGCGCGGCGGCATCCGCGGCCGGCAGGGACAGTTCTTTGGTTGCGGGAGCCAAAACCAGGCGGAAGCCATTGACCGCCCCGCGCGCGTTGCCGATGAAACCGTAGAGCGTGCCGCATTCGAGCCGCCCGGAAAGGTAGTCGTCCCAGCCGCCGCCCTGCCAGCCGCCGAATTCCGCGCCGCCCGGCGTCTTGGAGGTTGTTTCCCACACGTTGCCCCCCGCGCCGAAGAGGCCCCACTCGTTCTCGCCGCTGGCTTCCACGGGAGCCGTTGCCGGAAATCCGTCCTGATAATTTCCGATGGATTGCAGATCCGGAAACGCCTTGTCGAGAGAATCGTCCGCGTAGTTTCCGCGTCCTGGCGGCCAAGTTTCGCCCCAGGGATAGGTCCGCAACATCCCCGCCCGCGTATAGGAGATGGCTTCGAAACTCGAAGGCAAACGATAGCGCCATTCCTCCGTCAATTTTCCGGCGGTCCGCTCCCGTTCGGTCAGCCAGGCGGCGTAGGCCACCGCATCGCCGAAGTTCACCCGCACGGCCGGCTGGCGCGATCCGTTCAGGCTGAGGCCGCGGAATTCGCCGCTGTCGTGTTCCGGGTCTTTTTCCTGGTATTCGCCGTTGGTGACTTCAAAGCGCGCGACCCACATGCCCATGGGCGGAACCCACACGAACTGGATCTGGGCGGTCTGGGTCACCCATGGCTTGCCGGCTTCCGGCAACGGCGTCATCGCCACCAGCCGCTGGACCGGCGCGGGGGCGGGCTCTTCCGGCGGAGGTTTCTCCTTGGGCGGCGGGGGGCGCGGCCGCGGCGGCGGGGAAATGGCCACCGGCAGGCTGGGTGCTTGATACCATTGGGACAGTACAAATCCACCCCCCCCCAGCACCGCGCCGAGAGAAATCAACGCCAAAGCCCACGCCAGGGTTTTGCGGATGCGGCGCCATTCCGTCACGCTGCGTCCGCGGCGCCCAGTCACGCGTTCTCCGCCCAGAGCCTTGACGAAATCCGTACAGGTCACGAAGCGGTTCCGGGGCTTCCGCGCCATGGCGCGGCGCAACGCGGCACGGGCAAAGCCCGGGATTTCCGGGGGCGGGACGAGATCCAGCCCCGGAGGCGCCCCGCCGATCAGGTCCCAGGCAAGCACGGCCAGCGCATACTGGTCGCTGGCCGAATCCGGCTCCCCGCCCTCGTCTTCGTCGCGAAGTTCGGGCGCCAAATACGGACCGGTCGCGCCAACCCGGATGGCTTCGCCGTGGATGATGGTCACGTGGTGGTGCGGCACCACCCCGAAATGCGTGACCCGCGCAACGCCATCCGGACCGATAAACACGTTGGAGGGCTTGAGATTGCGATGAATGATCCGCCGGGAGTGGGCGAAATCCAGCGCCGCCGCCACATGTCTAAGCACGGGCAGCACTTCTTCCAGAGTCCGCTTGCCCCCGACGCCCGCACGTCCCCACGTGCCGACGTCGACACCGGGCGCAAAGTCGCCGATCAGATAGATTTGCTCGCCGACGTAGACCAGTTGGCGAATGGTGGCCAGATGGGGGTGGATTTGGTTCGACAGCCGGCGGATTCCGGCATGGATGACCCCCATGGCTTGCTTGGAGCGCCGGATGTCGGCGGCCAGCCGGCGCAGCGTCACTTCCTGGCCAGTGTCCCGGTCGCGGCAGTGCCACAACTCCCCGCGGGCGCTCAACCCCAGCCGCGAAAGGATTTCATAACGCTCCCACAGCACCGTTCCCGCGAACATGTCGCGGCCAATAAGCAGGGCGTTGCGGTCGTTTAGCGCGGCGGGAACGGGCTGGTCCGGAGGGTCAGCGGCATCGGGAGCGCCGGCCGGCTTGTCGGTCGCCGCCACGTTCGTTGGAGTCCAGTCGTTCTCCGGTTGCATGCAATCACCGGGTGGGTTTCAACCAAACGTCGGGCCATTGGTCGTTGCCGGTATGGAACGACACGCGCGCCGCACATTCTTCGGGTTCGCCGACGGGCCACAGGAATATTTCGTAGTCGGCGGTATCGTGTTCATGGCCCTCCCGCGCGGCGCCGAAAACCAGCAGGCGGCCGTCGTTCGAAACCCGCGGAAAGAATTCGTGGCTCCAGTAGCCGGGCATGTCGATCAAGGTCTCCAGACGGCGTCCGTTGCGATCCGTCCGGCAGATGCGGTTGTTCATCCGTCCCCCGGCGGCAACCAGCACGAGCCCGTCGCCGTCCGGCCAAAACGCGGGCTGGGAGCCCGCCGCCACCTTCGTTTTTCCGCCGGCGGGCAGCGCCAGCAGCGCGACCTGCGGACGTTTGCCGAGAATCGTCACGGCCAGTTGTCCGCCCTGCGGATCCAGACCCGGATCCGTCCACGCGGCCGGCTCGCGGTTTTCCAGCAGCAGGGTTTCCCGGCCCGATTCCAGATCCACTTGGCGGATCTCGCGCCCCCCGCGATGGAAAACCACCGCTTTGCCGTCGGCGCTCCAACTGGGCCCCATCCCCCGCTCCGCCACCAGACGTTCCGACCGGTTGCTGAAGACATAGACCCAGATGTCCCATTCATCCACATTGCGCAGCGATACCCACTCCCGGCGCGACCGGGCGAACGCGATCCGTTTACCGTCCGGCGAAATCTTGGGCATGGTATCCACGCAAGGATTTTTCGTCAGGTGCGTCATGCGGCCGGAAGGCCAATCCATGCGGACCAGGTCGTGCTGGCCGTACATCGTGCTGCTCCATACGATGAATCCCTTGCGATCGCCCCAGGCTTCGTCCAGGGCCGCCATTTCATGCACGCCCATTTCAATGATCGTGCCGGGTCCCGGCGCTTCCTGCGCGCCGGCGGCCGAGTTGGAATGCCGGATGACGTACAGGACCGCGCCGACGGCGGCGAGGATCAGCGTCATCCAAACCACCAAGACGGGATTCACCGTCCCCGCCCGGCCGGCATCCCGCCGGGAATTCCGTTTCGCCAAGCTGGCCGGCACCCCGCCGCGACGGATAGATGTTGTCATGTCTGCCATTATAACCCGCCTGTCCGGGAAAGAAACTCTTTTACGTTGCTCCGGGCTCCGCTACCCTGTCCGCCATGACCGACGTTGCGCGCAAGGCCATTCGTACCGTGCGGGCCGCGCTCATGCTGCTGGGAGGCGTTGCCTTGCTGTTGGTGGCGGCGCAATTCACGAATCTGCCTTGGCGTGCCTATCGGAGTTTGGCACGGGTGGAGGTACCCTTCACGGGCCCGCCCAGCCATATCCTGCTGATGGGCGGCAGCGGCATCCCGGGCGAGTCCGCCCTGATGCGCACCTATTACGCCGCCTACGCCGCGGCGCAACATCCCGCGGCGGAGGTGCTGGTCGCCCTGCCCCGCGCGGCCGCGCAATCCGACGCTTCCCGCAACTATCTGGACGAGCTCCGGCTCCGCGGCGCGGCTCCGGAACGGCTGCGGATTCTCGCCG
>JAKLIL010000062.1 GCA_022709625.1 Verrucomicrobiota bacterium | reverse complement strand
GTCCGGCCGTGCCGGGGTTGCTATTCCTGTTGGACCCGGACGCCGGGCGTCTGCGTCCATGCGGACGCGATGCCGCCGTTGCTCGAAGCTTTTCTCGATGCGGATTTGGTGTTGATCGCTTCGCCGGTCTATGCCTTTGCGGTCAGCGTCTCCGTCAAGACATTCATGGAGCGCACCTTGGCGATTCTGAGTCCCGGCGCCGAAATCGGGCCCGACGGCATCGAGCGCAACCGTTGGCGCTATCCGGGCCGGGGGCCCAAGCGGATGGCGGGCTTGCTGGTCGCCGGGCGCCGCACGCCCGACATCATCCAGCCGTCCGTCGATACGCTGCGGCTCTATGCGAAGGAAATGCGCATGCTGTGCTCGGGCATTTTGGTGCGCCCGGAGTCTTGCGCGCTCCGGTTTCCCCAGGCCAAGCCCCTGCGCATGCGGGCGGTGCGGACCGCCTTCGAACGGGCGGGGGCGGCCTTCGTGCGGGAGGAACGGATTCCGGAGGAATACCTGCATGCCGCGGCCGGCCCCCTGCTGGCGGACTTGGCGCACTTCGTCCGCTATTCGCACGTGTTTTGGGAGCATGCGCTGGCTTGCCGCGACGAATCCGACGCGGCGGGCAAGCGGGCCGGCGACGACGTCCGCATCCTGATGTACGAAATGGCGCGCTACGTCAACCCGGTGGCGGTGCAGGACGTTCAAGCCACCCTGCAGTTTGATTTTCCGGATCGCGGATGGCGGTACGTGCTGCGCATCGATCGGGGCGCCTGCGGAATCGAGGAGGGCACGGTCCACAATCCCGACCTGCTGATCCGCTGCCCGGCAGACTTGTGGTCGTCCGTCATCCAGCGCACCATCACCGGCTCGCAGCTGGCCGCCCATCCGGACCTGCACGTGGAAGGGAATCTGGACCTGTTCCGGCGGTTGCCGCGCTATTTTCCCCCGCCGGCAGAGTAATTGCGCACATCATTGGCCTCAGTTGGTCTCGCGCAGCATGCCAGACCCCGGCGGGGACAAGCGCAACATGAAAATGCTAGCCAAGAAGTTTGCCTATACCTCGAAACAGTAATGTATGGGTGATTGCCGATAAGGGTTTCTTGAGAACAGTCTGTCATTGCTGTTGACTGGGGACGAGGAACCCAACATATTTCCCACTAAAGAATAACAACCACATGATGGAGGTATGTATGAGAACGGCGAGAGGTGGCGTTGCGTTATTACTGATTGGTTTCAGCCTACTGCTTGGCGGGTGTGCGACGACAATAACGAAGCCGGCCGCGATCCCGCAACCAAGTAAAGAGCGGTTCGGCACTTTCGATGTGGTCGAATTCGAGCCGGTTTCGCTGGCCCCCAAATTCGAGACAGCGGAAGCCAATCAAAAAGCTGCCAGAAAAATCAACGAAGAATTGATTTCCAGCTTACAGAACGTTTTTCCGGGAATGAAGGTTGGCGATCAAGCTGGCAAAACCGAAACGGGCAAGACATTGGTCATTCGGCCCGTGATCAAGGAGATCAAGTTCATTGGAGGAGCGGCGCGCTTCTGGGTGGGCGCCATGGCCGGCAGCTCCGCGGCGCTCATGCAGGTGAGCTTCATTGATAAGGGGTCGGGCGATGTACTGGCCGATCCGGAATTCTATCGGTCGGCCAATGCCATGGGTGGGGGCTGGTCGATGGGCGGCACCGACAACATGATGCTGACCATGATTGTGCAGGACATTACCAACTATGTCGTGAGCAACCGGTAGGGTCACTCATCGGCCTTGGAAATTCGGTGGGGCCCGCGTGCCGAGTTGTCACGTCATGTGCCGAGCTCGTTGGGGCAGTCTGCGACCATCTGGGAGGCGGCCCGAAGGCTGTCGATGCCGCGGACGATCGTTTCGTTGCCAAAGCCGTTGAGGCGCGCCAAGCCGGCCAGCACGCGACCCGGACCGATTTCCAGCAGTGCCCGCGCATGGCGGGCGCGCAGTTCCGCCATGGTTTCGCGCCAGTGGACGGGGTAGGTGAGCTGTGTGGCGGCATATTCCCGCAACCGGTCGGGATCCGGTTCGGGGCGGGCGGTCGCATTGGCAATCAAGGGAATGCGGGGATGGGCGAAGGGAATGGCCGCCAGCCAATCCTGGAACTGGGCGCGGGCCGCTTCGAGCAGCGGGGTGTGCCAGGGGCCGGAAACCCGCAATGGCTTGCAGCATCCGGGACGGACGGCCTGGATCAAGTGCAGGAATTCGGCCAGCGGCTCCGCCGCGCCGGACACGACCACCTGAGCGGGGGCGTTGTCGTTGGCGACGAATATGCAGTCGGCCATGCCGACTTGGCCAATCAAGGACTCGACTTCGGCCAATGCAAGAAACACGGCGGCCATGCCGCCCGGCGCGCGCGCGGCCGCCTGGTCCATGAAGCTGCCGCGCCGGGCGGCGACCCGCACGGCTTGTTCGGGCGAAAGCGCGCCGGCGACCGCCAGCGCGGGGATTTCACCCAGCGAATGTCCGGCCACGAGGTCGGGCGTCAGGCCCGCGTCCGCCAACTTGCGGGCATAGCCCAGTCCGATGATGGTCAGCAAGGGTTGTACCACGGCGGCCCGCATGAGAGTTCGTTCGGGGCCCTTGAGGCAAATCCGCTCCAAGTCTTCCCCGATCTCGGCGGAAACTTGGCGGATCTGGTTGCGTACCCACTCGTCGGAGCGCAGCAGGTCGGCCCCCATGCCGACCGCGTGGGAGCCTTGGCCGGGGAACAGAAAGACCAACGGGGCGGGAATCACATCGCCACGGCGGCGCTCAAGCCGCCATCCACGACAATGGCCTGCCCGACGACATAGGATGCGGCGGGGGAAAGCAGGAAGGATACGGCGCCGGCCACTTCCTCGGGTTTGCCGAATCGCTGGAGGACGAGATTCGCGATGTTGCGCCGTTTGACTTCGCGGTTCAGCGACGCGGTCATGTCCGTTTCGATGAATCCCGGCACGACGGCATTGACGCGGATGCCCTTGGCACCGAATTCGGCGGCCATGGCGCGGGTGAGGGCCATGAGCCCGCCCTTGGCGGCGGCGTAGTTGGTTTGGCCGGGGAGCCCGAGGGAGCCGGCGATGGAGCCGACGTTCACGATGGCGCCGCGTCCGGCGCCCAGCATGGGGCGGCAGACGGCCTTGGCCCAGCGCCAGGCGCCGCTGAGGTTCACGTCGATCACCCGCTGCCAGTCGGATTCGGGCATCATCATGATGAACTGGTCGGAGCGGATGCCGGCGTTGTTGACCAAGGCGTCGAGGCGGCCCGTCTGCGCGACGATTTCATCCACGGTGCGGGCGATGGCGTCGGCGTCTTGCTGGGGGCACAGCCGGGCGGTTGCACCGGTGGCCCGGGCGGTTTCCTCGGCGGCGTCGGCATGGGCATAGTAGGTGAAGAAGACCCGCGCGCCCTGGGCGGACAGGTCGGCCACGATGGCGCGTCCGATGCCGCGCGAGCCGCCGGTGACGACGGCGACTTGATCCTGGAACAGCATGGCGACCTCCTGCGATTTACCTGATGGCTTGGTAGCGGTTCCACACGTCATGGGGAAATTCGCGCACGAGCTGCCCGGTGCGCACGTCCATGATGGTCAGGGCCGTTTCGGCGGTGGCGATTTCGGCCTTGTTGCCTTCATGCACGAGGGAGTGGCGGAATACGAGGCGCCCTTCGTAGCGCGGCTGGATTTCGTGGGTAGTCGTGAGCACCAGGTGGTCGCCGAAATGCGCGGCCTTGAGGTACTCGCAGACATGGCGCACCACCGGCAAGCCCAGATGCAACCGGACGGCCTCCGCGAAGGGGAGAATCTCCCAGAGCAAGGCCAAGCGCCCCCGTTCGAACCAGTGGAAATAGGCGACGTTGTGCACCATGCCAAGCATGTCGACCTGGTGGAATTCGGGTTCGATCGCCATTTTGCGCACGACCAGCCGGCCGCGCCGTGGGGCTGGATTCATCCCCGCCACCTTTCTACACTTCGTCGAGTTTGACGCCGAGGCTCTTGGGCATGATCGGGGGCATGGAAATCGTGGCGATTTCGGGCCCGTCGGGCCGGTCGAGCCGGAAGGACAGGCCCGCAAAGGCGCCGCCAATATCCATCAGCGCCAATCCCAGCCGGCACCCCAGCACGTGGGAGGTGCAAGCCGCCACGAGCCGTCCGACCTCCCGGCCGTCCTCCAGCAGGGCCTGGTCCGGCGCGAGGTCCTGGCCGGGGGGCGCGCGGACGCCGACGATTTTTTGGCGCAGGCCGGCTTGGCGGCGTTGGCCGATGGCGGCCTGGCCCCGGAACTCGGGTTTCTCGAAGTCGATCATCCATTGGAGCCCCAGGGGCAGGGGATCGCGAACCGCCGCGCCCTCGGCATAGAGGTTGAAAAAGCGGCCTTCGAGGCGCAAGTCGTTGTGAATGGACAGGCCGCACACGCCGCCGCCCTGGCGTCCGGCGGACTCCGCGAGGGCCGCGGCCAGCGCTTCCGCCTGGTTGCGGCCGATCAGCGCGAGGTAGCCGAACTCGGAAGTTTTTCCGGCGCGGAACAAGCGCACTTTTTCCCCGTCGAACATGCAGTTCTCGACGGAAAGATATGGCAGTCCCAACACGTCGGACCCGAAAATTTCGCGGGCCACGGCCCAGGCCTTGTAGCCGTCGAGGCTCAGGAGCGAGTGGGTATCGGTCAGGTCTTCCATGCCGGCGGCGGCGCCCCGTTCCATGAAGAGGGCGCGCAAGGCGGAATCGTCCGCGAGACTTTCGCAAACCAGCAGGAATTCGTCGTCGTTGTTGGCCACGTAGCAGTCGGCGGCCAGACATCCTTCTTCATCCGCAAGGAACGTGTGCAGCAGGCGTCCGTAGCGGATGCGGGCCACGTTGCCGGCCAGCAGCGGATCCAAGGCGTCGATGGCGCCCGCTTCGGGAATGCGGAACACTTGCATGTGGGAGGCGTCCGACAGGGCCGCAGCGTCCCGCACCCGTTGGTATTCCACGGTGGAATCCGCGACGGACGCGGCGATTTCCACCCCGCGGCGTTCGGCGAAGCGGGCGCCGGCCCGCGCGAAAAAATCATGCAGATGCGACGTTCTCATGGCCGGGTCGAGCCTCCCTTGTCTTGCTCTTCCAGCACGAAATCCACCAAGGTGTTGATGGAGCGCAGCACGGCGATCTGACCGTCCGGAATCTTGATTTGGAAACAATTTTCGACGCACAGGACGATTTCCAGAGCGTCGAGGGAATCCAACCCCAGGCCGGAGCCCAGCAGGGCGACGTCTTCGTGGAGATCCTCGGGTTCGTAGGGGAGATTCAGGCGCCGGATCAACTCGACCTTGAGCCGGTCGATGATGGGCTTGCGCCGGTCGATCGCTTGTTGGTTCTTTGGCGTCATGCGGGATTTCCTGTGCGGGTGGCTCCTGGCGGTAAATCTTGAAACGGGGCGAAGACTACCGATGCGCACGTCCCTTGTCGAGGCTGGATGGAATGCAGGAGCGGACGGGCCAAGCCGGGCTTGGCCGCGTCTTTCAGGAATGCGGCGGCAACGTCGAAGAGCGATCCGCAGGCTTCTGCCCAGCCAACTTGGGAGGAAACATCCGGGGCCGCATCGAAGAGCCGGCCCGGATCGTCCGGTGCCAGGCCGGCTTGACCGAGGGCGTCGGCGGCCACCGCGCGCGCCGTCGCATCCGTTGCGGACGAGTTCCACGCGGTTGTTTCCGTCGCAACGGCCATGCCCTTGATCGTCGCCAGCGCGCGGCCGTTGCGGCGGCGCAGATGGTCTTCGGCTTCCAGCAGGAAGCAGACGGCGCCTTCGGCGGGGCGGGGCGGGGCGGAAGGGGGGAAATGTCCCCAGCCGCGGGCCTCCAAAACATCCACCGCTCCCGCCAGCAGGAAAGGCGCGTGGCCGTTGGCCATGGCGCAGGCGCCGGCGACCAAACTCAGCAGGCCGGCACCTTCGCCGAAACAGAAGGAGGCATTGTGTCCCCGCAGGCCCAGCGCGCGGCAGATGGCGCCCACCGTGGCGTTTGGGACTACTTGCGTGAAATCCACCACGCGCTGGAGCGCGTAGTCGTTTTTGAGGAGTTCGGCCAGAAAGGTGGCCTCGGCGGCATTCGAACCGGAAGCATGGCCCAGAAACAGGCCGATATCCGTGACTTCTTCGGGGCGCAGGCTCAAGCCGGCGTCGGTGAGCGCCAAATAGGCCGTCAGGGTGCCTAGGGCCGCCGCTTTGTCCATGCGCCGCAATCCCAGGCGGCGCGCGAGGGTGGAATCCAGCGCGGCGGGCACCAGGGCGGCGCGAAACGGGACCTGTCCGGATGGGGCGCAGTCGCGCAGTTCGGGACCGGACCCGGCCAGCAGGCGGATGAATGCCGCGTTGCCCATGCCGGCGGGCGACACCAGGCCCATCGCGGCAATGCAAATTTGCGGCGGCCGCTCCTGCGCGGTTGGCGAAGTGTCCGGGGGCGGAGGGCCCAGCACCAACGCCGCATTGTGGCCGCCAAAGGCGAAGTTTTCCTTGAGCCAGGGACCATCGGGCGGAATGGCGCGGCCCGGTTCGGCCACGTAGTCCAGATCGCATCCTTCGCGCCGTTCCCGGAATCCGGCGGTCGGGGGCAGGATGCCCGCCTTGCGGCACAGGATCGCGCCCGTGAGTTCGAGCGCCCCGGCGGCTCCGAGCGTATGGCCGAAAACTCCTTTTTGGGAACTGACCGGCAGCGTTTCGGCCCCGGCGCCGAACACGCGTCGAAGGACCTTGGATTCCGTCTTGTCGTTGGCCACCGTGCCCGTGCCATGTGCGTTGACGTAGGCGATCTGCGCCGGCGTGGTGCCTGCGTTTTCCAGCGCGCGGGATACGGCCAGCGCCTGGCCCCGGCCGGACGGGTCCGGAGCGGAACTGTGATAGGCGTCGTTGCTGGTTCCGAAACCGAGAACCGCCGCGAGAATATCGGCGCCGCGCGCGCGCGCAATATCGCTGCGCTCCAGCACGAGGAAGGCGGCGCCCTCGCCGAGCGAAAGGCCCACGGGTTTGGAGAAGGGGGCGCAGGGGCCGTCGCTGGGCGCTTTCAGGCCGTCGAAGCCGATTTGGGTGGAAAGGTTGAAGGAGTCCGTTCCGCCTACGAGCGCGACATCGCAGAGTCCGGACCGAATCAGATCCAGGCCCATGCCGATGGCCGTCAGGCCCGAGGAGCAGGCGGTGGTGACGGTGCCGGAAAATCCGCGAATGCCGAAGGTGCTGGCGAGGATGCGCACGGCGGAATCGTAGCCGAGGCGGAAGGCTTGATCCGGCGACCGGTCGGGGATGCCGGCGAGCACGGCCCGGTAATGTTGTTCCAGCCGCGTCGTGGGGCCGGAGCAGGTGCCGACGACGATGGCCATGCGCTGGCCGAGGCGGTCCGGATCGATTTGGGCCTGCCGGATGGCCTGTCCGGCCGCGATCCGCGCCAGATCCACGAAGCGGTCGGGCTTGGGCCACCCGGGCGGGAGTGGCGGGGCGGGATCCAAGGGTGTTGCCACCAAGCCGGCCATGACCCGGCCCGCCGGGCGATATCGAGAATCCTGCACGGGCGCGAGGCAGCAGCGTCCGGCGGCGATGGCCGCGCACAGCGAGTCGGCGTCGGGTCCGGCGCTGCAGATCGCTCCGAGCCCGGTTGCGACGACGCAGGGGGTCATCCCGGATCTCCGGTGCGCAGAACGAGGGCGCTGTTGACGCCGATATCCGTGGAACCCAGCGCCAGAACGTGCCGGATGGGCCGGGCCATGGGGCGGCCGTCGATCCAGGGCTCGCCGGTCATTTGCGGCCAAAGGGTCCCGTCCCGGCGCAGGGCGGAGAGCGCGGCGACGAGGCTGATCAGGATGGAGGCGCTTTCGGCGTAGCCCGTGTTGAAAGTCGTGGTGACGAGCGGAACGTCGCGCAGATCCGGTCCGAAGAGGTCGCGCAATGCATCGAGCGTTTTGTTGTCCTGCGAGTTGCCCTGGGGCGCCCAGACCAGCAGATCCACCTCGTCGGGGGCGATGCCGGCGCGGGCCAGCGCCTGCCGGCAGCAGACGCACAGGTTCCGGGGATTGAGGCAGGGCCGTTCGAATTCATCCGCATCCGCGTTCATGGCGTAGCCCAGGACTTCGGCGAGAGGGGTGGCGCCACGCGCCCGGGCTTCTTCGAGGGGTTCCAGAGCCAGAATCCCGGCGCCTTCGCCCGGGACCTTGCGCAGGGCGTGGTCGGCGCGCAGCCGGTAGCGGTCCGCGTCGGCATCGGGCCACAGGTAATCCATGTAGTCGTAGTTCCAGTACATCTGGTCGTAGACTTCGTCGGCGCCTCCGGCCAGCATGGCCTTGGCGCGTCCCGCCAGCAGCGTCCGGTACGCAAAGGCGACGGCTTGGATGCCGGCGTGGGGGCCGGGCGCCAGGGTGAGGTTCGCCCCCTTGCAGCAAAGGGCCTGGGCCACGCCGCCGGTCGAGGAGGAGGGAGCCACCTGGGGAAAGGCCACCGCGCTGGCCTCGGCGTGCGGGGTCGCGAAAACGGAGCGCATGTACGTGGAT
>JAKLIL010000061.1 GCA_022709625.1 Verrucomicrobiota bacterium | reverse complement strand
GCTCCTCTGATTATTTGGGATTCCATCTTCGATCCCTTCACGCCAAGCCGCAAAGGATGCACGGGACCCCGTCTGCCGTAGGCCCGGCGATGGCGGGCCTGCAAATCCCAGGCATGGGGTTCAACGCAAATGGCGCAAGCGGCGCAGAAGACCGCCAGCGCCGGATAGATCACCGGGGTAAGCCCTGCGGGCTTCGGGTGGGGGCGCGCGCGTCTTAAATATTCATCTTCTGGATCGCCTTGCTCACATATTCGGGCACAACCAGTACGCCAGAGGAAAATCACCTTGCCGCAGCCTCGCTTGAAGAGCCATACTTGACCACGCAATGATCACAACGAGGTTGTCAGATGGAGGTTGCCGCAAAATCACGCGGACATTTACCCAATGATGTCTGAAGCCGATACTTGTAGAACCCTAGTCCTCCCCAAGCTTTATGCTGCAGGCTGGGCCGATGATCAAATCGCCGAACAGCAAACGCTCACGGCCGGGCGCATCATGGTGGTCGGCAACAAGACCTGGCGACACCCCCAGAAGCGGGCGGACTTCCTTTTGAAACACAAATCCGGGCTCAGGCTGGCCGTCGTCGAAGCCAAGGCAAAACACAAGAAACCCGCCGATGGTCTGGAGCAGTCCAAGGACTACGCCCAGATGCTCGACCTGAAATTCGCCTATTCCACCAACGGCGAAAGCATCGTTGAATTCGATTATCTCCGCGGGACGGAAACCGTTCTCGCTGCGTTTCCTTCCCCCGATGAACTGTGGAACCGCCTCAAGGGAACCCTCGGTCTCGCCACGGAAGAGCAGCAAAAGAATTTCCTGACTCCCGCCCATCCCTTGCCCGGCAAACCGATGCGCTACTATCAGCAAATCGCGGTAGACCGTGCCATTGCCTCCATTCTGCATGGCCAAAAGCGCGTGTTGCTGACCATGGCCACGGGCACAGGCAAAACGGTCGTGGCATTCCAGATTTGCTGGAAACTCTGGTCGGCCAAGTGGAACGTCAAAGGCGACCCCACCCGCAAGCCCCGCATCCTCTATCTTGCCGATCGCAACTTCCTTGTGGACGATCCCAAGGACAAGACTTTTGCCCCGTTCGGCCATGCCCGCCACAAAATCGAAGGCGGCCTCGTCGTCCACAGCCGCGAACTCTACTTCTCCACCTATCAAGCCATCGCCAAGGACGAAAACCGCCCCGGGCTCTACAAGAAATTTGCCCGCGACTTTTTCGACCTCGTCATCGTGGACGAGTGCCATCGCGGCAGCGCGAAGGACGAATCCAACTGGCGTGAAATCCTTGAATACTTCGCCCCCGCCTGCCAGCTCGGCATGACGGCAACGCCCCTGCGCGACGACAATCGCGACACCTATCTGTATTTTGGGAATCCGATTTACACCTACAGCCTCTTGCAGGGGATCGAGGACGGGTTCCTCGCCCCATACCGCGTCCATCGCATCGTGACGCAATGGGATGCCGCCGGTTGGCGTCCCAGCCAGGGCGACCTCGACCGCTACGGGCGCGAAATTCCCGACGAGGTTTATACGACCTCCGATTTCGAACGCCGCGTGGCCCTGCGCGCCCGCACGGAAGCCGTGGCTCGCCACCTGACCGATTTCCTCAAGAAAACCGACCGCTTCGCCAAAACCATCGTCTTTTGCGTGGATCAGGAGCACGCCGCCGAAATGCGCGCCGCGCTCACGAATTTCAACGCCGATCTGGTCCAGCAGTATCCCGACTACGTCTGCCGCGTGACCGCCAACGAAGGCGATATCGGCCGCGGCCACATGCAGCGCTTCCAGGACGTCGAAACCCGGGCCCCCGTCATTCTGACCACCTCGCAACTTCTCACCACCGGCCTCGATGCGCCGACCTGCCGCAACATCGTCCTCGTCCGCCTCGTCAATTCCATGGTCGAATTCAAGCAGATCATCGGACGCGGCACCCGCGTGCGCGAAGACTACGGCAAGCTCTGTTTCAACATCCTCGACTACACCGGCTCCGCCACCCGCCAATTCGCCGACAAGAAATTCGACGGCGACCCCGCCTTCGCCTCGCAGGAGGAAATCGACGAACACGGCCGAACCTTGGATGAAAAGGTACTCGAGCCCGAAACGTCCGAGCCCCCGCCGCAAATCAAGGAGGGCGAAGGAGGAACCGTCGTTGTGGACCCCCCTGGGCCGGAGTCCCGCAAGTACTACTTCGATGGCGGCCACGTGGAAATCAGCACGGAACTGGTCCACGAACTCGACGCCTCCGGCAAACAGCTCCGCGTCGTCAAGCTGACCGACTACACCGCCGAAAAAGTCCGCACGCTTTGCGCCAATCCCGAAGAACTCCGCACCCGCTGGGCCGATCCCGGCCACCGCGCCATGATTCTCCACCAACTTGCGGAGCGCGGCATCGATTTTCCGGCCGTCGCGGCCCAGGCGGGCAGACCCGACGCCGACCCGTTCGACCTGCTCTGCCATCTCGCCTTCAACGCCCCGCTCCTGACCCGTCGCCAGCGCGCCGACCGCGTTAAGAAGAAGCAATCGGCATTCTTCGCCTACTACTCCCCCGAAGCCCGCGAAATCCTCGACGCACTCCTCGAAAAATACGCCGCCGACGGCGAATTCCTCTTCACCCTCCCCGATGTTCTGAAAGTCCCGCCCATTTCCCAGCACGGCAACGTCAACGAAATCATCGAAAAATTCGGCGGCGCAACCCAACTCCGCACCGCTGTCGATAAGCTCCAGGAACTGCTCTACGCCAAGGAAAGCTGATCCCCATGCCCCGACCCAAGAAGACCGATCTTCCTGCTACAACCGCCCAGTCTTTAGGTTCTCTGCTCAAATCCGCGCGCGACATCATGCGCAAGGACAAGGGCCTCAACGGCGACCTCGACCGCCTGCCGATGCTGACCTGGATCATGTTCCTGAAATTTCTCGACGATCTGGAAATCCAGCGCGAGGGCGAAGCCAAACTGTCCGGCAAGAAATTCAAACCCGCCATCGAGCCGCCTTACCGCTGGCGCGACTGGGCCTCCAAGTCCGACGGCATCACCGGCGATGAACTGCTCTCCTTCATAAACAACGAGGAAACCGTCCGCCCCGATGGCACCAAGGGCCCTGGGCTCTTTCGCTATCTTCGCACCCTGACCGGCTCCAACGGCGACAACCGCCGCGACGTCATCGCAACGGTTTTCGGCGGCGTGCAGAACCGCATGATCAGCGGCTACCTCCTGCGCGACGTCGTCAACAAGATCGCCGGCATCCATTTCACCTCCAGCGACGAACTCCACACCCTCGGCGCGCTCTACGAATCCATGCTGCGCGAAATGCGCGACGCCGCCGGCGACTCCGGTGAATTCTATACCCCGCGCGCCGTCGTCCGCTTCATGGTCGAGGCCGTCGATCCGCGCCTCGGCGAAACCGTCCTCGACCCCGCCAGCGGCACCGGCGGCTTCCTCGTCGAAGCCTTCAAGCATCTGGAAAAGCAGGTCAAAACCGTCCCCGACCGCAAAATCCTGCAGGAACGCTCCATTCTCGGCGGCGAGCCCAAGCCCCTGCCCTATCTGCTCTGCCAAATGAATCTCCTGCTGCACGGCCTCGATGCGCCGCAAATCGACTCCGGCAACTCCCTCCGCCACAAGCTGTCGGAAATCGGCGAAAAAGACCGCGTGGACGTCATCCTCACCAATCCGCCCTTCGGCGGCGAGGAGGAGAAGGGCATCCAGGGCAACTTCCCCGAGGACAAGCAGACCGCCGAAACGGCCCTGCTGTTCCTCCAGCTCATCATGCGCAAGCTCAAGCGCCAGCCCACGCCCGCCGGACGCCCCGCCCGCGCGGCCGTCGTCGTGCCCAACGGCACGCTGTTCGGCGATGGCGTTTGCGCCCGCATCAAGGAAGAACTGCTCAAGGAGTTCAACCTCCACACCATCGTCCGCCTGCCCAATGGCGTGTTCGCGCCCTATACCGGCATCCCGACCAACCTCCTCTTCTTCGACCGCTCCGGCCCGACCAAGGAAGTCTGGTACTACGAGCAGCCCCTCCCCGAAGGCCGCAAGAACTACACCAAGACCGCCCCCATCCAGTTCGAGGAATTCGCCGGCTGCCTCGCGTGGTGGAAAAAGCGCACGGGAAACGCCCAAGCCTGGAAAGTCCCGGCCAAGGAACTCTTCGCCAACAACTGCAACCTCGACCGGAAGAACCCCGCCGCCAAGGAAGACATCGCGCATCTTCCGCCCGAACAGCTCGCGCAAAGCATCCTCCAGAAGGAAAAGCAAATCGCCGAGATCGTGGGCCGGATCCAAAAGCTGCTGGCCAGTTCCAAATCGGCCCCATAGGTCCTATATGTCCAATTCTCCTCCCAATTCTCCCCCCAATCCCCCCGGCCTCATCCCGCCGCACGGCGGGTTCCGGCAGCTCAAGTCCTACCAGATGGCCGAACTGGTCTACGACCTGACCGTCGCCTTCTGCGATCGCTTCATTGATCCCAAATCCCGCACCCACGACCAGATGGTGCAGGCCGCCCGCAGCGGCAAGCAGAACATCGCCGAAGGCAGCCAGGCCTCCGGCACCTCCAAGAAAATGGAACTCAAGCTCGTCGGCGTCGCCCGCGCCAGCCTCGAGGAACTCCTCCTCGACTACGGCGATTTCCTCCGCACCCGCAGCCTCCCGCTCTGGACCAAGGACCAACCCCAAGCCCAAACCGTCCGCCGCCTGGCCTATGCGCCCAATAGGTCCTTTTCGACCTATTCGTCCCATGTTCTCTCCTCTCCCCCCGAAACCGCGGCCAACGTCCTCGTCTGCCTGATCCACCAAACCAACTACCTCCTCGACCAGCAGCTCCGCCAGCTCGAACAGGCCTTCCTCCAGAACGGCGGCTTCACCGAACGCCTCTACCACGCCCGCCAAACCGCCCGCGATCTCCCCCCGCGCCCCGCCTTCCACCGACACCGCCCGAACCCGCCGCAATGAAGCAGCCGTGGCCCATCGTGAAGCTGGGAGAGGTGCTGCTTCTGCGACGTGAACGCATTGCTCTTGAAGTTGGCACAACCTACAAGCGCATCACTGTCAAACTCGGCGGCCTGGGGGTTGTGTTGCGCGACGAAGTCGATGGGGCTGCAATCAAAACAGATGTTCAATACCTTGCCCGTGCGGGTCAATTGGTCGTTTCAAAAATCGATGCCAGAAACGGATCGTTTGGCCTGATCCCAGGGGCTTTGGATGGCAGTGTTGTTTCTGGAAACTTTCTAACCTTTGACTGCACACTCACCCGAATCGCGCCAAAGTTTATTGAGTATTATGTCAGCCGTCCGTCTTTCTGGGAGGAATGCTCAAAGATAAGCGAGGGCACAACAAATCGCGTACCAGTGAGAGTTGAACAGTTTTTAGAATTGCCAATCCCCCTCCCCCCGTTGGCCGAACAGCGGTGGATCGTGGCGCGCATCGAAGAACTCGCCGCCCAAGTCCAAGAAGCCCATTCCCTTCGCCAACAGGCCGCAGCAGCAATCGAAACACTCCTTCGCACAATAATCACGCATGACAGGAAGACCAAGAATACGCCCATGCGACAGTTGGTGAAAATGCGATCGCCAGATGTTGTCGTAACTCCGGATGGAAGTTATCAATTTGCTGGTGTGTATTCTTTTGGGCGTGGTGTTTTCAGAACTACACTCAAATCCGGCATGGATTTTTCATATCCCCGCCTTACCCGCCTTCGCGCAGGTGAGTTTGTTTATCCAAAACTGATGGCTTGGGAAGGGGCTCTTGGAGTTGTGCCGCCAGAGTGCGATGGTTGTGTGGTTTCGACGGAATTTCCGGTTTTCGAGGTGAATGAGGACCGAGTTTTCCATGAGGTTCTCGATGTCTATTTTCGCACACCATCAGTTTGGCCAGACATCTCCGGAGCAAGTACGGGAACAAACGTTCGCCGCCGAAGGTTGAATCCAAAAGACTTTTTGGATTACGAAATGCCCCTGCCCTCGAGAGAGACACAGATAGTGATCAGAAAAATTTGCGCGGAGGTGGACCGGCTGAAGGCGTTGCAGGCCGAGACCGCCACCGAACTCGACGCCCTGCTCCCCTCCCTCCTCGACCGCGCCTTCAAAGGAGAATTATGAGCGCCCATGCATAACTGCAGATTTTGCGCTACATGGGCTTCATCAAGGAACAGATCGCGAAACCGGTAAAAGCCGGAACCCGTTAGGCCCCCGGCACTCACCCCTCGGGGCAAATCAATTCGTAAGTATGTATTACGAGTAATAAACACATGCGGGGTTTTCCACAGTATGGAAAAATTTTTCGCGGGTTTTCCACGCCATGGAAAAATTTTTGCCGTTTTTTCCACGGTATGGAAAAATTTCTGGGCGGTTTTCCACGCCATGGAAAACCGTGCGGAGCGCGGCTCCCGCCGGACCCGCCGGCGCGACGCGCGCGGAATGCCGCGTTCGCGGTTGCGGCACTCAATCGCGGGGCGAATGGGACCGGGTGTTTTTCTTCTTGAGTGCCGGCGGGGGCGACATTTCCAAGGCGGTTTGGCCCGCGTAGGCGGGCGCGGTCCGCTGCTGCAAACCGTGGGCGCCCGTGCGTGGGCTTTGGCCGGCGTTCAGGGCCGCGGGTGGGGCTTGCAGCAGCGCCAGGCCCCAGCGATGGGCATCGGCGCCGGCCTTGAGCGCGGAGAGATCCGCCAGGCTCATGGCGGCCATGAGGAATTGGACGGCGTCGCCCCCGCCCAGGTTCTCGCGCCACCGCGCGGAGCCCTGGCTGCGCATGGTGCCCGCGGAGTCGAAGGCGATCAGCAACGCCTGCTGGTCGAGGCGGTTCCACGCATGGACGAACTTCAACCAGCGGAGGATTTCGACGTCCACGCTGAAACCAAGCTGGAACTCGTCGGCCTTGGTGTATTCGTACAGGAAGGCGAATCCGTCCGGCAGGGCGCCGATGCGGTGGGGCGGGCCGAGGTCGCGGACGACGGCGGCGGCGGTCGTCGGGCCGCTCGCGGCGAGAGGCAGTTTGTCCGGCAGGGGCCGGCCCATCTCGGTCGTGAAATGCGAACAGCCGGCGGCCAGCCAAACGAAGGCGATCCAGCCCGCCCAGACGATTCCGTTGACGCGCCTAGGGCTCACGGGGAACGACTTCCGCGCTGTAGGCGAAATTGGTCAGGATTCCTTGCCGGTCGAAGAAAAAGATCGCGCGGTCGTAGTCGACGCTTTCCTTGGTCTGGTTGTAGACTACGAGGAACAAGCCTTTGGTTTTGGCCTGTTCCCGCAGATAGTAGAAAACAGTTTGGTCCGCCAGCCCGATGATCTGGGAAGGCGGGCCGAGGGCGGCCATCACGTCCGCCTGGGTCGACCGTCCTTTTTCGAATGGCGGCGCGGAGGCGTCCCGCCACGCGTTCCGCACGCCCATCTGGCTTTGGCGCGTCGCGCAGCCTACGCCCAGCACCAGCAATCCGAAGCAAACCCCGATGCACACCGCACGTTTCGTCATGGCGCGTCTCCTATGCCGGCACGGCCGGCCGGATTTCATTGTCGCGCCGCCCGCGAACTTACGCCAGCGAATTTATGCCAACCGGCGTTTTTGGGGCACATCCCCGTTTCACTGACCGTTATCCTTTCCGGAGACTCCGTAGGGGTCGAGCTTGCTCGATCCCGGTTTGGATTTCAATGCGTCTGGTTTTGTCTACCGGGAACAATCCGGGATTCAGCAAGCTGAACCCCTACAATGGCCAAACCATGCATCTGGACGATGCCCGCATGCAATCGATGTCAACGAAACGGGGATGCGCCCGCGTTTTCGTTGTAACCTTGGCGGTTGGCCGGCGACTGGAAAGGGTGAACGATGAAAGCAACCACCCAGGAGAAAACGAATATGAAAACCACCGCGTTCAAGAAGATACTCGCTCTGGCGGCTTTCGCCGCCGTCGCCGCGCCGCTGGCGGCTTCCGCCCAATATCCGGGGCGCCCGCCGCCCTACGGGGGATTTCGCGGCCCGCGTTGGGAACGGCCGTGTCCGCCGCCGCCGCCTCCGCCCCCGCCGAGGTTTTTCCGCGGGCCCTGCCCGCCCCCGCCTCCGCCGAGGTATTTTCATCGGCCGCCGCCCCCGCCTCCGCCACCGGGCTGGTTCCATCGGCCGCCGCCTTGTTTCCGGTAACCCGCCACCCGGCGCGGAAAAAATCGCCGCCGAGGCCCAGGACAGGCCCGGCGGCGCGCGATTTGAGGCAATAAAACCGCGAACTACTTCACCGGCATGACGGTCATGCCCTTTGCCGCGCCGCCCAAGGGCGTGCAGTAGGCGATTTTCTCCTTGGCTTCGGTGACTTCGACGGTGCCGAGCGTGGTCATCTCGACGTCGAGGACTTCGCCGGTGTCTTCGTCCACGAGCTCCTCGGATTTGCCGATCTGGAACTTCTGGCCGACGGCAACGCCTTCGCGGGTGCCGCGGTTGATGACGAGCTTGTCTTCTTTCGCAAGCATGACGGAGCCTTGCCACGGGATGGTTTCCAACTGCTTGGTCAGGAATTCCACGCATTGGACGACGGCATCCTC
>JAKLIL010000060.1 GCA_022709625.1 Verrucomicrobiota bacterium | reverse complement strand
ATCTCCGACTGCCGGCGCCAGAATTTGGAACGCGCAGGCTCCGGAACGGAAAGCGGCAAGTCCGGCCGCGGCACCGTCGGCCCCCACCGCCGCCCCGCCCTGCCCCCCTACCAGCCGCCGCCGTAACCGCGCGAATCGCGACGCCAAGGCAACCGCGCCGCCCGCATGGGTTTTAAATCCGCGTGCCGGGCGGAATGACGGCGTTTTTGGGGATCACGATCACGCCTTCGTGGACGCCGTAAAGATCCGTCGCGACGTTGTCGGCCTTGCCGTCGGGCGTGACGTAGCAGCCGTCGCCGATGCGCGCGTTCTTGTCGATGATGGCGTTGCGGATGAAGCAGTCGCGGCCGACGCCCAGCGGAATCTGGCCGGGCGGGAGGTCCTGCGGGTCGTAGTAGTCGGCGCCCATCATCACCGTGCGCTCGAGGACGCTGCCGTCGCCCACCCGCGCGCGGACGCCGATGATCGAGCTCAAAATGCGGTGGCCGGAGATGATGCAGCCCTCGCTCAGCAGCGCGCGGTTCAAGTCGCAGCAGTTGATCTTCGACGGCGGCAGGTAGCGCATGTGGGTGTAGATCGGCGCGTCCACGTCGTAGAAGTTGAACTCCGGCACGGGTTCGACCAGTTCCATATTCGCCTCCCAGAAGGCGCGGACGGTCCCGATGTCGCGCCAGTAGCCGTCGAACAGGTAGCGGTAGACCGCGCGCTTGTCGATGGCGGAAGGAATGATGTTCTTGCCGAAATCCTTGCCGTCGTTGTCGAGCAGTTCCAGCAGTACTTTCGTGTCGAAGAGATAGATGCCCATGCTGGCCAAATAGCGTTCGGGTCCGGGCCCGGGCTCGCGCAAGTCGTCGAGCAGATCGGGCTCGGCGGGTTTCTCGACGAACCGGGCGATGCGCCCCTGGGCGTCGGCCTGCATGATGCCCAGCGCGCCGGCCTCCTCGCGCGCCACCGGCTTCGTGCAGATGGTCACTTCGGCGCGGTTGCGCAGATGCTCTTCGAGCAGGAGGCGGAAATCCATCCGGTAGAGCTGGTCGCCGGAGAGAATCAGCACGTGGTCGGGTTGGCGATCCATCACGTAGCGCAGGCTTTGGCGCACGGCGTCCGCCGTGCCCTGGAACCAGGTCTCGTGGCCGGGCGTCTGCTGCGCCGCCAGGATCCGCACGAAGCCGCTGTGGAACTGGTCGAAGACGTAGGTGCTCGCCACGTGCTGGTGCAGCGACACGCTGTTGAACTGCGTCAGCACGTAGATGCGCCGGATGCCGCTGTTGATGCAGTTGCTGACGGGAATATCCACGATTCGGTATTTGCCCGCCAACGGCACGGCCGGCTTGCAGCGGTCGCGTGTCAACGGTTGCAAGCGCTTCCCTTCGCCCCCGCCCATAATCACGCCGACCACGTTCATCGCTTACCTCATGGCGGGCAACGGAACTTCGTTGCACCCTCCGCGGGCCAATATACCTTTCCGCCCGGTCAAATCAACGGAGAATCGCCTTGGCGTTTTACCGGATTTTTACCGGTTTGCCGCCGCCGTTTCACCGCCCCCCAGCAGGCGCCAGAAGCGCTTGAGGATGCCATCGCGCGAGAGCGCCTGGGCGGTCGTCCCCGCGTCCGCTGCCAGCAAGTCCTCGTATTGCTGGCGGTTCTGCTGGACCCGGTCGGCCACGAGCCGGCTCATCCGTTCGACAAGGCCGGCATGCTTGCCCAACAGGGCGGCGAATTCCGGCGCGGGGATGCGCAGCAGCTCCGCCGATTCCTTGACCCGGATTTCCGCCATCCGGGGCAGCCCCGTCAGCAAGCTCATTTCGCCTACCACCGAACCGGGATTTACCGCGAAAGTCGTTTCCCGGCCGCCCTCGGGATGGCGGATGCGTCCTGCCAGCGCCCCCGCCAGCACCACGTAGCAGCAATCGCCGGGTTCGCCCTGGCGGAACACGATTTCGCCGCGGCCAAAGCGCTGGCTCGCCAATCGCGCCGCCCATGCCGCCAAATCCGCCGCGGGAACCAGCGGCTGGCCCTCGGGATCGACGAGCACCTTGCGGGCGAAATCGCTTTGCATCAGGCCCGCCGCGAGCCGCTGGGTTTCGGGATCGCTGGCCGACGGCGGCGCGGGCGCGATCGCCCGCTGCATGAAGTCGTTCAAGACCTGGTCCGTCACCGGATACGGGATTTGGATGCCGCGCCGGCGGAACTGGTACCAGACGTGGCGGCGTACGTCCGCCATGACCGGTTCCCGGAAAGGATAGTTGTCGAGCCACAGCCGCAGTTCGTAGCCGATGCCGTAGCTCTTGTAGTCCACCAGCAACGCCTGGGGCGCGGGCGCGGCGCGGACTTCCGGGACGGCCTGCGCCGCCGCCAGCAAAGCCGCGATAACTTCATCCGGCGGATCGCCGTACCCGGCTTCCACATATATCGAGCACCGCCGCGGACCTTCCGGTCGGGTCAGGTGGCGGATGCGCGCCTCCGCGACCTTGCTGTTGGGGATGCGCACCGGGATTTTCTCGCGGGTGACCAGCCAGGTCTCCCGCCAATTCATTTCCTCGATCTGCCCTTCCAGATCGTCGATTGCCACCCAGTCGCGGTGCGCCATCGCTCCGGTCAGGTTCAGCGACATACCCGCCAGCAGGTTGCCCAGCACGCCCTGGAGCGCGAAGCCGATCACCGCCGTGATCAACGCGGTGGAGGCCAGCAGCGGCGTGATGTTCCACCCCAATTCGAACCGCAGGACCAGAAACGCCACCAGCGCCACGACGATGGCCCGCAGCACGCCACGCAGCAGCGCCGGAATCTGGTGCTGGCCGCCGGCCGCGGCCACTTGCCGGACTGTGGCTTCGGCGATCTGGAGCACAAGCATCGCCAGCCAGAACAGGCGCCAGGCCGAACGGTGGGGCGGCGACACCTGCCCGGCCCACGACGCATTGAGCGCGCCGGGCGCCCACAAGACCAGCCAACCCAGCCCCAGCGCCAGCAAGGGAAAGACCACGCTCCCCAGCACGCCGAAGAACCACATGGCCAGCGGGTTTTTCGCGTTGTCCGCCCTTCGCTCCAGCGACCGCCGCGGCAGAAACGCCAGAGCCATGGCGGCCAGTACGACCAGAATCAAGCCGCCCCACTCCGCAAAATGGAACAACGACGCGCTATTCATGCAAAGTCTCCGTCATGGTTTCGCCCCGCGGAAAAACAATCCCCTTGAATTCCGCCGTGGCCGTCTCGGCGAGGGCGTCGAGTGCGGCATCGGTGCGGCCCGGCGCGTGGTGGACCGCCCAAAGCTTGCGGGCCCCGCTTCGGCGCGCCGCCGCGACGGCGTCGGCCCAGGTGCTGTGGCCCCAGCCCTTGTGCGCAGCGTATTCCGCCGGCAAAAAATGCGCATCGAAGACCAGCAGATCGACGCCCCGCGCGAAGGCCGCGAAGGCATCCTGCGCGCCGGGAGCCATCGCCGCCCATTCGATGTCGGTCGCCACGACCACGCTCGCGCCCGTGGCCGGCTCGTCGATGCGATAGGCATGGCAGCCGTTCGGATGCGCCACCGGATGCCAGGCCACCCGCAAGCCGTCGATTTCCACGGGGACCTGCGGCACCGCGAACTCCGCCGCCGGAAGCGTCACCGGCCAGACCGGCGGCGAGAACACCCGCGCCAATACGGTCGCAAGATCGCCGCGGGGCAGAATCAACCGCCGGGGCCAGACTTTGGCGAGCGACGGCAATCCGACCACATGGTCCAAATGCGTGTGGGTGAAAAACAACGTGCCGCCCGGACGCAGGCGGTGGCGCAGGGCGCGCACGCCGCTGCCGGCGTCGATCAGCACCTGTCCGCCGGCGCGCCCCTCGACCAGCAGGGCGAAGGTGTTGCCGCCGTAGCGCGTCTTGTCCGCGCCGGACACCGGAAAGCTGCCGCGGGCCCCGCCCAAGAAAACCTTCATCGCGCCGCCCTCACTTCTCTGTCAGATTCCAAATGCCGTCCCAGCCGGCGCCGAGAGCGGCGGCCAGCGCGCGGCATTGGGCCGCGTAGGTTTGGGCGGCGGGATCCTCGCCCAGCGCCGCGAAGGCGGCGGCCGCCTCGGCCCAGCGCGTGGATTTCGCCAGCGCCAAGGCGGCTTCGAAAGCCGCGTGCGCTTCGGGCCGGGCCTCGCCGGCGAGCCCGGTCGCCTCGAACACGCGCACGGGCGTCTTGCGGCCAACCACGCGCAGTTGGCCCAGTTCGCGGCCGGGAAAGGCTCCGTTCGTCTGCGACCACGTCGACTCCGCCACCATCATATAGGTACCCAGCGCCTTGTTGGCGCCTTCGAGGCGCGAGGCCAGGTTCGCGGCGTCGCCCAGCACCGTGTAGTCGAACCGGTTGCGCGAGCCCATGTTGCCGACCACGACCGCGCCCGTGTTCAGGCCGATGCGCATCTTCAGCACCGCGCCCGTGCGCTGCTCGAACTCCGCGCGGCGCTCGGCCAGTTTCCGCTGGCAGCGCACCGCGGCGCACACCGCGCGCTTCGCGTGGTCGGGCTGGGGCAGCGGCGCGTTCCAAAACGCGATGATCGCATCGCCCTCGTACTTGTCCAGCGTGCCCCCCTCCTCGAGGATGATGTCCGTCATGTCGGACAAATAGTCGTTGAGCAGTTTCGTCAAATCCTCGGGTCCCAATCGTTCGGATATCGCGGAGAACCCCTGCAGGTCGGAGAAGAAAATCGTCAGTTCGCGGCGCTCGCCGCCGAGCTTGAGGCGGGTGGGATCGCGCAGAATCTGCTCGATCACCTCCGGGCTCAGATAGTGCTTGAAGGCTCCCTTGAGAAACAGTTTCTGCCGGCCTTCCAGCACGAAATTCGCCACGGCCCCGCCCAGCAGCGCGATCGCCGTCGCCACAATGGCGGACGCAGCCGGGAGAACGAATCCGGCCCGCCAAGCCACGACGCCGGCCGCCACGGGCAAGGGAATCAAGACCAACGCCGCCAAGCCCGTCAGCCAGCCGCTGCGCGCGGCGGCCGCGCAAACGCCGGCCGCCAGGGCCAACGCCAAGACCCACAGCCCAACCGCCGCCGGAGGCACGTCGCGCAGGAAATCGCCGGCCAACAGATTGTCCAGCATCGTCGCGCCGATTTCCGGTCCCGGATAGTCCCCGCCCATTGGCGAAGGCCGCAAATCCTTCAATCCCGGCGCGCTGAATCCGAAGACCACGTAGGCGTCCCGGAAGACGCGCCCGTCCTTGATGGGCGGTTCGCCGCCCTCTTGAAGACGCAGTTCCGACTGGATCACCGCCGCCGCGGTGAAGGCTTCGTGCGTGCCGGATTTCCCCCGGAATTTCAGGATCATGCGCCCGGCATCGTCCAAAGGAACGCGGCGGCCGGCTACCGCCAAGATTGCCGGTTCGAGGGCGGCTTTGACCTCGACCGCGTTCAAGCCCGCCAGCCACCCGGCCAAGCCGAGCGCGGGCAGGACCTTGCCGTCAAACACCCGGAAAGGCGCCGTACGGCGGAAAACGCCGTCGCCGTCGGGCACCTCGCGCACGTTTGCCAACCAGGCAGCCTTGCCCGCCACTTCCGGCACCGGGAACGCCGCGCTTTCCGCAACCAGTTCCGGCACCGCCGCTGGATGGGCCGCCAGCCACGCCGCGAGGCCGTTGATTTCAAGGGGATTGGCCTTCGCAAAAGACGGCCACGCCGTCGCTTGCTCGGTCTGCTTGCCGAGAAACGTCGCGCCGACGAAGTTGCCAAAGCGCCCGATACCTTCGCCGAAGGCTTCATCGTCCGCCACGCCGTAGCTCGACGGCTCCGTGTAGAGCACGTCGAATATGGCCACCCGGGCCCCGTTGCGTTTCAGGTAATCCAAGAGCGGCACGTAGGCCTCGCGCGGCCACGGCCACGACCAGCCCAGGTTCCGGCTGGCCCAGTCCAAGCTGGACTGGTCCAACAGGATCAGCTTGACTCGACTCGTGGCCGCCGACGGCTTGGCGAGCAGCCGCGCGCGCCAATCCGACAAGGGATTGTCCCAGCGGCTGGCCAGCCCCGCGCGGTCCAGCGCGGCGACGCACAAAAACGCCACCGCGCCGGCCAGCAGCCCGTACACGACCTTTTTATTCATATATTTTGCCTGCTGGCCGCGGATCGAAAGGTAGGGACGCCGCGCCGTCGGCGTCCGTTGTATTTCGGTTCAAACAGCCCGGACGGCACGGCGTGCCGTCCCTACCTGAAAAATCCACCCTCACAAAGCCTTCGTCGCGGCGAGGAATCGCTGCTGGCGGGCATTGTTGGAGCCGAAGTCGGGCGCGATGCCCAACTTCCGGAGCTGCGCCAGGCGGTCGGCCGGCGCGGGATGCGTCGCCGCGAAATCCTTGCGCGACGCGTCCCAGTTCTTGGCCATGTTCTCCAGCATCGCCGCCAACGCTCCGGCCCGGTAGCCGGCCTTCTTGAGAATGGCTGCCGCTGCACCGTCCGCTTCGTATTCCAGTTTGCGCGAATAGCCGCTGTTCATCAGCGTCGTGGTGATGTCGTTGATGGACTCGTCGAAGGCCCGGGTCACCTCGGCCAGGTTCTGGCCGCCGAAATTCTTGGCGCTCTCCGTTGCCAGAATCGTCAACGCCGAATTGAGCCGGCCCGTCTTGATGGCCCGCAAGCCGTGCCGCTGTTCGACGTGCCCGATCTCGTGCGCGAGCACCGCCGCCAATTGGTCTTCGGCCTGGCAGCATTTCAGCAGCCCGCGCGTCACCAGCACGAAACCGCCGGGCGCCGCGAACGCGTTGATGTCGTCGGAGGCCAGCGCCATGAAGCGATACCCGCCGAAGGTTTCCGGCCGCTCCGAAAACATTGCCAAGGCCTGGCCCACCTCGTTGAGATAGGCATTGAGGGTCTGGTCGGAGTTGGGCTTGTATCCGGCCAGCACCGTCGCGGCCACCGTGCGGCCGATGTAGTATTCCTGCTCGGGCGTAATGTCCTCGAAGGTCTTGGTCACCGCGGTCGTCGCACGGTTGATGCTGGCCGCTTCGTTGGTCGTGATGCTGCCGGTGGCCACGGCGATGCCTGTCCCGAGCTGGGCCAGTTGGTTCACGGATTCGCATCCCGCCGCCAGCCAGAGAACGATGCTCGCCACCGTGGCGAAACCCAAACGCTTGAACATCGAAGGATTTTTCATGGCGTCTTCCTCACTGGGCCAATCCGCCCTGTTGCAGGAAATTCACGAGTTGCGCCTCCGAAACGACCTGCTTGCCCATCCAATCCACCCAGGTGTAGTCGAGGTTTTGGTTCTGCTGCTTATAGGCGGCCTCGACTTCCTTGTTGAAGCCTTTGCCGGCCAAGGCGACTTCCTCGCCACTGGCGCCGATACGGGCGTCGTTCGCGCCCGAAGCTATGACGATACGCTTCGGCGTCAGCGCCGATTCGTGGATCCAGCCCGTGGCGCCGGCGGCAGTCGCCACCTCGCACCAGCCCGCCATCGTCTGGTTCACCACTACGCGATCCCCGTAGGCCACCGTGCCCGTCACCGTCCCCAAAAAGGACGCGCGATTGCGCAATTGCCCCTCGCGCACCTGCACGCTCATCTCCTTCGCCGCCCATGCGCCGGTCGCCACCAGCGCCGCTACGCCCATCAACACCCATTTCTTCATCTTTGTGCTCCGTTATTTTGAAGGTCGTTTTCCGGCCTTGAAGGTTACAAACAGTTCTGCCATGCGCTTCCCCACCGCCTCGTCCTTGAGTTCTTCGGCGCAGGCGACGCCTTCCTCGAGGACGCGGACAGCCTCGGGCTGAAGACCTAGTGCCCACAGGCTGCGCGCCGCCCGCCAAAAACGGTCGCTGGCCTCCGCCAGATTATCCGCCGCCTTGGCCTGCCGGCCGGCTTCGGCCAAGGCGCGGCCCATTTCAGGCAGGCGGCCGGCGTTTTTCCACAACCGGGCGGCTTCGTCCTGCAGCCCCATCGCGTCCGCCGACCGTTTTTCCGCCGCGGCGATCTCCGCCCGCCGCGCCGCATGTTCCGCCTGAATCGCGGCGGACAACTGGCGCCATCCGCCGGCAGACAAGCCCTCTTGCAGCGTCTGGGTCGCTTGGGCGGGGTCGTTGTTTGCCAGCGCCGCCGCGCTTTTCGCCAGCAGCGCCTGCGCCCGAGTAACGGGCGCGGGACGGAGTTGCAGCGCCGCCTCCGCCCGCTTGGACGCTTCGTCCGGCTGGCCCAACGCCAATTCGGCGCGCGCGCCGGCCGCCTGCAGTTCCGCCCGGCGGGATGGCGACGTCCGCGGATCCGCCAAGGCCTCGTCGATCCCCGCCCGCGCCTCTTCGGCCTTGCCCTCCGCCAGCAGGCAGACGGAGCGGTTCACCGCCGAAATCGCCAACGCGTCCGCATCGTCCAACGCCCGCGCGCGCCGCTGCGCCCGCTCAAACGCCTCCCCCCCGCGCCGGTAATCGCCCCGTTCATAGCACCCGCGCCCGGTGGTCGTGTGCGATACCCAGTCCGCATCGGTGAACTGGGGCTTCGGCGCGGCGCATCCCGCTGCCAGCGCGACCGCCAGCAACGCCATCCAACGGCCCAGGTTTCGGCCCCCATTCTGACTTCTAAATTCTGCCCTCT
>JAKLIL010000006.1 GCA_022709625.1 Verrucomicrobiota bacterium | reverse complement strand
TCAAGAACCTCCGTTTCGCCATCGATCCCGACCCGCCCGCCCGCTGACGATGCCCCCCGCCCGCCGCCCAACCCGCCGCGCCCCGCGTTTTTTCCATGGCGTGGAAAATCGGCAAAAAAGTTTTCCATGCCGTGGAAAAATCGGCCGTTTTTTTCCCATGCCGTGGAAAACCCCCGTCTTGGTTTTCACATTCTTAATTCTTCATTCTTCATTCTTCATTTCCCCCGCTTCCGCCGGCCGGCTCGAGCAAACGCCCGCCGGCCCGGTCCTGCACCTGACCATCTTCGACCTGCCCGACCCGTCGCGCACCGATCCCGCCACCCGCGCCGAACTCGCCGTCCAGCGCGAATTCCTGCGCCGCGCGCCCGACCTCCTCCGCGCCCGCCAGGCGGCCGATCCCGCGCGCTACGGGAACCGCGACCTGTCCGCTCTTGCCGTGCGCCTGCACCGCGCCGCCGGCATCAAGGTCGAAGGCGTCGAAAGCACCCTCCTCGCCATCGCGGGCAACGTCGCCCCCGACGTGCTCTACGTCAATTTCCGCCAGTCCGACACCTATGTCCGGCAGGGTTTCCTGCATCCGCTCGACCTGCCCGCGGACCGCTATTTCGCCGCGCTGCCCCCGGAGGAAGTCGCCCGCCGCATCCATCCCAAAATCGAACCCGTCGTTCGCCGGCCCGGCCCCGACGGCGCCACGCACGTGTGGGCCATGCCCGGCGGCCCGCCGCTGGCGCGCGTCGTCCTCTTCCGCCGCGACCTCTTCGACGCCGCCGGCGTGCCCGCCCCCAAACCCGACTGGACCTGGGACGATTTTCACCGCGCCTGCCGCGCCATCGCCGACCCCGCGCGCGGCGTCTACGCGCTGGGCCTCTCGCGCGGCAAGCACGAGTCCTACCTCTGGATGCCGTTCCTCTGGGGCGCGGGCGGCGACGCCCTCGCCTTCGACGAAACCGAAAACCGCTGGCGCGCCGTCTTCGATTCCCCCGCCGCCGCCGAAGCCCTCGATTTCTACGTCCGCCTCACCACCGAGCCCTGGACCGATGCCGCCGGCAAGCCGCGCCGCGGCTACGCCATCAAGGACAGCGCCGAAATCTCCCTCAAGTGGCGCCGCGGCCAGCTCGGCATGATTTTTTCCTACGTCGACGAAAAGGTGTTCGCCAACCTCAACCCCGACGTCACCGGCATCGTGCCCCTGCCGCGCGGGCCCGCGGGGCGCGGCACCGAAATCAACTCGCGCATGATGGGCATCTTCGCCGGCGTCGCCGATCCGCTCGTGCGCGACGCCGCGTGGGAATACGTCCGTTTCCAGAACGCGCCCGCGGCCGCCGCCATCCGCGTGCGCCATCTCGTCGAAGGCGGCTTCGGCCGGTTCCTGCCCCCCGACGTGCTGCGCGCGCACGGCTACGACGCGCTCGCCTCGTCCATTCCGCCCGAGTGGCGCGACGGCCTGCCCATCGCCCTCGCCGACAGCCGTCCCGAACCCTATGGCCAGAACGCCAGCGTCATTTACGACATCCTGACCCTCCCGATCCGCTGGGCCGAGGAACTGTCCCTCGCCGGCCAGCTCCCCGCCGAGCCCGCCGCGCGCCGCGCCCTGCTTCGCGGCCTGCTGGCCCGCGCGCGCGCCAAAGCCGACGCCGACATGCTCGGCCTCGTCCCGCCCCGCGAACTCGCCCGGCGCCGCGTCGCCGCCTTCGCGCTGCTCCTGGGCCTCGTGGCCACCGTCGTCTTCGCGCTGCGCCAGATGGTCCGGATCTTTTTGCCCGGCAAGGTAGGGACGGCGCGCCGCGCCGTCCGTCTGGGACTACCGCACCACGCGTTGCCACTCGCGTTGCTCCTGTTCCCTGCGGCCGCCACCATCTTTCTTTGGGGCTACGTCCCGCTGTTCCGCGGCGCGGCGATGGCCTTTTTCGACTACCGCATTTTCGGCGCATCGCACTGGGTATTTCTCGACAACTTCGCGAACCTGCTGTGGGATCCCGACTGGTGGCGCGCCCTGCTGACTTCGCTCCGCTATTCGTTCCTCGTGATGGCGCTGACCTTCGCGCCGCCCGTGCTGCTGGCCATCCTGCTGCAGGAAGTGCCGCGCGGCAAAATCCTTTTCCGCGTGGTGTTCTACCTGCCCGCCGCCATCACGGGACTCGTGGTGGTGCTGCTGTGGAAGACGTTCTACGAGCCTTCCGAGGCCGGCCTGATGAACCGCCTCGTGATGCGGATGCCCGCCGCCGGCTGGCTGCTGCTGTCGCTGGCCGCGGTGCTGCTGGCCTGCCATCTGGCCCGCCGCCTCCTGCACCACAACCTATGGAAGCCGGCCCTGTTCGTCGCCGCCGCCGGGCTGCTGCTGGCCGCCGCGCCACTCGGTCCCCTGCGTGAAATCCGGCGCGCCGCCGGGGACTATAGTATTTGCAACTACTATAGTTTTTGGGGCGCCACGCTGCCCGAACCCGTCCGCTGGCTGGACGATTCCCGCACTGCGCTCTTGGCCTGCGTCCTGCCGATGCTCTGGGCCGGCATGGGCCCCGGCTGCCTCATCTACCTCGCCGCGCTCAAGGGCATTCCCGACGATCTCTACGAAGCCGCCGACATCGACGGCGCCTCTTTCACCGACAAGCTTCTCTTCGTGATCGTCCCCACCCTACGTCCGCTGCTGATCATCAATTTCGTCGGCGTGTTCATCGCCGCCTGGCAGGCCGAAGCCAACATCCTGGCCATGACCGCCGGCGGCGCGGGCACCGAGGTCGCCGGTCTGCACATTTTCTACAAGGCGTTCATCTTCCTGCGGCTCGGGCCCGCCACCGCCGCCGCGTGGATGCTCGGCTGCCTCCTCGTCGGCTTCACCCTCTACCAGCTCCGCATCCTCGCACGCGTCGAGTTCCGCACCAACCGGGATACCGATTAACTCACAGGCATACAATTTGTTATGCATCACGCCCCACGCCAGAAGACGACCGGACAGATTGACGAAGGATGCGCCCGGAGACCGTCCACATGCTATGGGCGCGCGCGCAATGCGGCCAAATACAACTTTTTTCAACTTTTTAAGTTGCGCATGTTCAAGACGACCATCTAGACTCTCGAGCTATGCAGTGTCCGAAGGTAGCGAACACGGCATTGGTTCCGGTCGTTGGGTCAAACACAACAGGCTACGCTAAGGAGACGGCGATGGAGGAAAAAAACAAAGACGGCGAGGATCCGAAGGTATTCCGCGTAGCCCAGTTGCCGGGCACGAGCGGTCCGGATTTGGATCGACGCACCTTCGTCAAGGGCACAATTGCGGTCGTGGGCGCGGGCGCCATGATGAACGTCTTGGGCGGCTGTGGCGACGACGACGACGACGACGACAAGAAAGACGATCCCTGCGATATGGGCTGCGCGTGCCATACGGTCTGCCCCTGCGAGGCCGTTGGCGGCTGCACGTGCGACGAAGTGGAAACCATCTGCAACGAATTGCCTGGCGAAGAAGGCAGCGTGGACGACGGGGAAACCGGCATCAACGTCGTTACGCCTACCGGCCAGACCCGGACCCTCCCCTGCGGCAGCACGATTCCCGACGGCTGGATCTGCACGTGCAATTGCGTCACGGTGCCGGCGTCCTGCTCGTGCAACAAAGACAAGCCCTCTACCCCCTCTCCCTGCACCTGCAACAGCCAGGGCCGCAGCCACTATTGGTATCCCTGCTGAATCGGGCCGCCATCCCGCTCTCCTCCCGACACGATCCCGAAATGGATCGGAGCCCAAGGGGGCTGTGACCATGCATTATCCCAAAGAACGGGTCGCGGCGGCGGGGGAGACCGGAGTTGGGAACGTTGTTCGGCCTTCCCGGCCATTGGCGGGTTGAAATTCCGCCGGGGACGAACGGTTAGCGAAACGGCGCATGGACACCTGTTGGCGGACGCTTAACAAGAACGTCTTCCTGGTTTCGCGCGACGGGAGCCGGCCCCTGCTCTATGCCCCGTTGCAGGGCATCGCCATGGAAGTCAACGCGGCTTTCGTGCAGCGTTTCGAGCGGGCTTTGCAGGGCGATGCCGACTCCGCCAACGCCCTGGGCATGGAGGCGGCCGGCATCGAGAAATTCATCCAGACGCCTCCGAACGCACGGCATCTGCTCGATCCACAATGGCCGCAGACCTTCGAACCCGCCAGCGCCACCATCTTCCTGACCCACAAGTGCACGCTGCGCTGCTCCTACTGTTACTGCCACGGCGGCGAAGGCGCCGACATGCCCTGGCCGATCTTCGAACGCGCGGTCCGCTTTACGCTGGACAACGCCCGCCGGCAAAAGCGCGATCTGCGGCTGAGTTTCCACGGCGGCGATCCTGGCGCGTGTTGGCCCTATTTCCAGCAATGCATCGCTTTCATCGAACAAGCATGCGGCGAGGCGGGCGTCAAGCCGGTGCTGTCGATCGGCACCAACGGATTTTATGCCGACGCCCAGGCCGAATACCTTGCCAAGCACATCGACAACGCCACCGTTTCCATCGACGGTTCGCCCGAAGTCCACGATCTCTGCCGGGCCACCGCCGCCGGCCAGCCTTCGCTGGAACGAACGCTCCGCACCGTCCAGGCTTTCGAGGCCAACCGCGTGCCGTATTCCGTGCGCATGACCGTCACGGCCCAATCGCTTCCCCGGCTGGCGGAGAGCGTGGATTTCATCTGCCGGCATACCCGGACCCCGGCCATCCGCGCCGAGCCGCTCTATGCGCGGGGCCGGGCCACCGCTTCCGCGCTGGGCGTGCCGGATCCCGCCCAGTTCGTGGCGGGCTTCCGCCAGGCCAGCGCCGTTGCCCGGCAACACGGTCGGCTCTTGACCTATTCGGGTGCCCGGATCACGGGCGTGTTCTCTTCGTTCTGCGCCTACCCGGCGCCGACCTTCGGCGTGACGCCGGAAGGCAATCTCACGTGCTGCTACGAAGTCCTGCATCCCGGCGACCCGCTCCGCGATCCGTTTTTCTATGGCCACGTTCCCGCCGACGGCTCCGGCATCTGCGTGGACGAAACCCGCGTGGCCGCCATTCGTGCGGGAGCCCGGCAGCGCCGCGAAGCGTGCGCCCATTGTTTCTGCGTGTTCGCCTGCGCCGGCGACTGCGCGGCCAAGACGATGGACGAACCTCTAGAGGGGAGTGAAACGCCCGGACGCTGCCAGATCACCCGGGCGCTGGTCCACGACATGCTCCGCGCCGCCCTGGAGGGGGACAACCCCCTGCAGCCGCCCCCGGCTGCCGCGGCGAACACACGGTCCGATGCCAGTTGCCCATGCGAGGAATGTGCGCAACCCGACCCGGCGCTCCCGCCGCATCCGCACCCCCCACGAGGATCGGCGCCTTGAATGCTCCGGCCGACGGTCCTGCCGCCGCCGTGGATTCGGCCCATGCGGCCGGAAATCCCATGCCGCCGGAATTGAAGCGCATCTGGGCCGAAGTCCAAGCGTTTCAGGCGAACGCCGCCGCGCGCGCAGCCACCGCCGCCGCTTGGGCAAAACAGGTCGACTCGATCCGCAAAGCCGTGCCGTCCGCGACCGTGGAGGACGACGGCGAAACCGTCCGCATCGGGCCGCTCTCCCCCGGTTGCGCCGCCTGTAAAGCCGGCCAATGGGACTGCATGTTCGTCACGACGCGATGCAATCTCGACTGTGCCTTTTGCCTGCGGCCCCGGGATTTCGCCCTCCCCCCGATGTACTCGGCCTTGGGCAGCGATCTCGACGTCTTATGCGCCCGCTATGCGCAGGCAGGCGTTTCCGGCGCGAGTTTTTCAGGCGGCGAACCTTTTCTCGAGCCCGCATCCGTACTGGCGTGGCTGGGCGCGCTGCGGCGCAGATTCCCGCGCATGTACCTATGGGCCTACACCAACGGATTGACGCTTTCGGCGGAGTTGCTCGCCCAACTGGCCGAAACCGGACTGGATGAACTGCGGTTCAATCTGGCGGCGACGGGATATCGCCACCCGCAGGCCAACCGGACGTTGCGCGAGGCGGTTGCCCGCCTGCCGGCCGTGGCCGTGGAAATCCCGGCGATTCCGGAACAGGCGCATCTGCTTCTGGAGAGCCTTGGCGACTGGGCCGCGGCCGGCGTCAAGTACTTGAATCTCCACGAACTGGTCTACGAGCCTTGCACCCATTCGGGCGGCATGGCCGGCGCCCGGACGAGCTGTACCATGCCCGACGGCCATGGCTGCGCCGTCCATCCCGGCAGCGCAGAACTGATCCGGCAAGTATTGGCGCGCGTGGTCCGCGACGGGCTGTCCTTGGCCGTGAACGACTGCTCGCTTCGGAACAAAGCCCGCCAGATGCGTGGACGCCGGCGTTTGCTGGCGCCCTTCACCTTGCAGCCGTACGAACGGCTTCTGGATGGCGGCCAGGCGGAATGCGCCTGTCTTTACGGCGCCGAACGCATCACCTGGATCCATCCGGAGGCGCTGGCGCAGCCGGATGGACTTGGCAACGGCCGGCGCGCGGTCCGGTTGCGGCGCCAATTGCCGTTGGCTCCCGGCCAGCCCGGCCAATGGATTTCTTTCGAATCCATGGGAGCAGACCATGGTGGCCGTTGATTCGCGTTCCGCCGCCACCGTCCGGCCGCAATTCCAGCCGGTGGCCGACAGCCGGACCCCGGTGTTCGTTTGGGAGTCCGACGAATACGCCGTCTTTTACGCCCCCCGCCTGGCCTGCGTCCTGCCGCAACGCTACGCGGCAAGCGCACGGCGCCAGATCCGTCTGGGCGCCACCGCGGGACAAGCCCAGCGCGCGGCATCCGCCGCAATCAAGCCCACCCTGCCCGAACGCGCGGCGGCGCGGTTGGTTGCCGCGGCGGGCCAGGCGCAGGCCGAGGCCAACCACCGGGCGGAAGTGGGATTCTCGCCCGAATGCCTGACGTTGTTTCTGAACAATGCCTGCAATCTGGCCTGCCGCTATTGCCATTCCGTTCCGGATGCCGGATCCGGCCCATCCATCGGCGACGACGCGGTTCAGGCGGCGGGCGCCATGGTGGCGTCCGCCTGCGCGCAACGCGGAATTCCATTCACGGCGGCATTCCACGGCGGTGGGGAACCTTCCCTGGATCCCCGCCGCGTCGATCGCATCCTCGAAATCCTGAAAATCGAAGCACGCAACTACGGCGTCGCCTTGAAAACCTACGTCGCCACCAACGGCGCCATGCCGGCAGACCGGGCGCGGTGGCTGGCCGACCGTTTCGATCTCGTTGGGTTGTCCTGCGACGGCCCTCCCGAACTGCAGAACCGGCAGCGTCCGGCCAGAAACGGCGCGCCGACGGCGGCCCGGGTCGAACGCACCGCGGCCATCCTGAGCCAAGCCGGGAAACGATTCCATCTCCGCGCCACCGTCACGTCCGAGTCCATTGCCCGGCAGATGGAAATCGCCCTCTATTTCAGCGAACGACATGCTCCCGCGGAAATCCGGCTCGAGCCCGTGTACCGGAATCCCGCCAGCGCGGCCGCCCTAGGCAGCCAAGACGCCGCGCCGTTCGTCGCCGGGTTCATGGCGGCGCGTCGTGCGGCCGCCGCCCGCGGCATCCCCGTGGCCACTTCCTTGGCGCAGCTCGGCAGGTTCCAGGGCCGGCATTGCAACGTCCTGCGCCAGGTGCTGAACTTGGTTCCCGGCAATCTGGCCACGGGCTGTTTTCTGGAGTCGCGCGCCGCAGGCATCGCGCGGCGGGGCGTACGCATGGGGGGGCTCGCCTCGGCCACCGGACGTTTCGAACTGGACCCCGCGGGCCTGGCGGCGCTGGCCGACCGATGCGCGGCCATCCCCGCCGGGTGCGAGACCTGCCTTTGCCGCTTCCAATGCACGCACGGTTGCCCGGATGTATGCCCGCCCGCGGTTTCGTCGGGACCGACCGGCTCCGCCAACCTCGCCGGGCAATTCCGGTGCCACGCGACGCGGCGGCTCGCCGAAGCCTTGATCCGGGACGTCGCCGCGGCCGCGTGGCGCGACACGCCGGCGGCCACCGACCGGGATTACGCGGGCACGGAAACGACGCCATGGGTGGCCGTTTACCGCGAAACAAACGCAGGAGATGCGCATCCATGACGGGGTGCGCGAACGAGGCTGGGGAACCGGATCTCTATGCCATCCCGGTTCTGGATCAATGGCTGGTGCTTTCGCCGCAAACGTGGACGGTCGCCATGGTGAACCGTTCCGCGGTGGCCGCTCTGGCCCGGTTCGCGGAGGGTTCCAGCCAAGGCCTGCCCAATGAACTCCAAGCCTTGTGGCGCAGACTAACCCGCAACGCGCCAACGCTCCCGCCACCCGACGAAGGACCGGACAAGCTGGTCGTTCTGCAGCCGCGCGCCTGCAACATGCGCTGCGTCTACTGCGATTTCGATGCCGCCCAGGCCGCTCCGGGCATTCTCGATCCCCGGCAAGCCTGCCGCCTGGCCGATTGCTTTGCGCGCCGGTTGCGGAAGCGCGGCGAGCGCACGCTCCGCGTTCATTTCTTCGGCGGCGAACCGCTGGTGGCCTGGTTTTGCACGGAAACCATCGTCCATTACGTCCGCTCGCTGTGCGCCCGCATGGATCTGGTGCCCTGGTTTGAATTGACCACCAACGGCGATTTCGATCCCAGCCTGATCCCCTTTGTCGGCGATTACATCGACAGCGTCGTGGTCTCGCTGGACGGGCCGGAGTCCGTCCACGACTTCAACCGCCGGAGTCCGGACGGCGGCGGAACCTACGCGCGCATCGCCGCGAACCTCCACCGTCTGGCATCCTATCCGGCGCACTTGTGCTTGCGCATGTGCGTCACGAACCGCTCGGTGGACGCCATGGCGGACGTTGCCGCCGGCTTCTGCCGCGAGTTTGATTTCGAAGTGCTGAGTTTCGAAGCGTTGGCGGAGAACGCATGTTCCCGGCGGGCCGGATTGTCCGCCCCGGACCCCTTTGCTTTTGCGGCCGGCCTCTTGCGCGCCGAAACGCTGGCTGCCCAGGAAGGCGTGCGGATCGTACATGGCCCCTCGGAGTTGACCGGCCCGCGGATTTCATCGTGTCCGCTGGGGCGGGGCACGTGGATGCTGGGTCCCGGCGGCGAAATCGCGGCCTGCTATTTGGATCCGGAACGCTGGCAGGCCCGCGGGCTGGATCTGGCGCTGGGCCGGGTCGATGCCGCCGGCGGCGTGTCCATCGACCAACGCAAAGCGGACGAAGTCGCCGCGTTGGTTCGGGCGAAGCCCCGCTGCGTGCGCTGTTTTTGCCGACATACCTGCGCGGGCGGCTGCCATGTCGACCAAACCCCGCCGGGCTGTTCCCCGGCATACGACCAGCGGTGTTTGGCCATCCGCGCGATCACCGCAAGCCGGCTCTTGCGCCGGCTCGGCGATGAGGCGGCGGTCGAGCTGTTGGCAGGCCGGCGGACGGCGCTGGAATCCATCGCCCGCCACCCGGACGACCGTTTGGCCTTTGGGCAGGGGACGCCATGACACCGCCGATTCCCCGGCCCGCCGCCGATTTGTCCTGGATCGTCGAGACCCGTGGCGCAACGCTAATCCAACGCCGTCACGGGGCGGTGGCATCCATCCCGTATCCTTATGCCGGTTTGTGGGCCCTGTTGGCAGATGGTCGCTATACCCGGGATCGGGCCCGCGACATGATGTCCGTTCTGCTCCAGACTCCGCCCCAGGAAGCGGAAAAGGAAATCCGCCGCGCTTTGGCGACCTGGCGAAAAGCGGGATTTCTGCAGGTCGAGTGACATGGCCAACTTGTCCATTACAAGACGCTGCCGGCGAAACTGCGATTTCTGTTTCGCCCGGCATGAACGCGGCCAAGGCGGGCCCGTGGACATGCCGCGCGCCGTTTTCGAAAACGCCTTGGCATTCCTCCGGCGCTCGGGCATTCCCGAGGCCCGTTTTCTGGGCGGCGAACCGACGGAGCATCCCTCCTTTGGCGAATACGTCGAACTCGCCTTGGCCCGCGGGTTCGCCGTCACGGTGTTTACGGGCGGCTGGATGGCTGCGTCCGCGCTGGCCGGCCTGCGGCGAATCGCGCCGGATCGCCTGACCGTCGTGCTGAATACGGCCGATCCCGGAACCGATTCGCCCGTCCTGCTGGAAGCCCAGCACGCCGTCTGCCGCGCATTGGGGGCCTGCGTGGAATTGGGCCTGACCTTCACGACGCCCGCCCCGCATCCCGACCATCTGCTGGCGTGGATCGAGGAACACGGCCTGCGCCGGCGGATCCGCCTCGGTCTGGCCCATCCCATCTGGGGCGGCGCCAACCGGTACTTGCGTCCGCAAGCGGTCCGCCATCTCGGTGCCCAGCTGGAAACATTCGCCGCGGCGGCGGGACGGGCCGGCGTGGAACTCGATCTGGATTGCGGCTTTACCCCCTGCATGTTTTCCGCCCGTTTTCTGGAAAAACATCCGGACCTGGCCCGGAACGTCGGCACCCGGTGCAATCCCATTGTCGATATTCTGCCGGAAGGCGACGTCATTGCCTGCTACGCGCTGTCGCGCGCGGGACGCCGGCCGCTGACGGAACAATCGACCCATGGCGAAATCGGCGCGCGGTTCGAGCAGGACCTGGCGCGCCGGCTGCCGACCGGGGCGTACCGGGAATGCGCCGCGTGCGAATACCGTGCGCGGGGTCTGTGCGGGGGCGGATGCCGCGCCCGCCAGGCCTTGCGCCTGCGGCCGGATTCCGCGCGCCTGCTCGCCGAAGAGTCGGGAACATCGGCATGATTCCGGCCGACAATGCGATTTCACCGCGCGCGGATTGGGTGGCCGCGTGGACGCAGGCACAAGCGCTCTATCCCGCCGACGAGCATGGGATGCCGTTGCCGACCTGGTCCGTGCGCGGATTTGCGGACGATGGCGCCGCGGCCTGGCGGCAACTCGTCCGCCGGGTTCCCGAACGACAAGGCGCGTTTTCCATTTACGCGCACCTGCCCTTCTGCAAGACCCGCTGTCCGTTTTGCGATTGCCATGCCACGGCCATGCCCCGCGGCGAACGCACCGAGGTGGAGAAGTATCTCCTGCGCTTTCGCAGAGAGATCGAACAATGGCATGAATTGGGCGCGCTCGCCCAACGTCCGGTCACGACCATCCATCTGGGCGGCGGCACGCCGCATTCGCTTCTGCCGGACGAATTCGAACAGGTGGTCCAAGCCCTGGCCGCGAATTTCGCGGCGGACCAGCAAACGGAGTGGGCCATCGAAACCAATTGCCGCTGCCTGGACGACGAACATGCCGGACAGTTGCTCCAATTGGGGTTCACGCGCATCCACGTGGGCGCGCAAACGCTGCGTCCCCGCCTGCGCGCCCTGCTGGGCCGGCGCGACCCGCCGGAAACGGCGTTGGTCCGCATCCAGGCCGCGCGCGACCGCGGCTGGACCGTCTCGGTCGACATGCTGTACGGGCTGCCGGAACAAACGACTGCCGACCTGCTGGCCGATCTCCGCCTCTTGGCCGCGGCCGGCGTGCATGGCGTTTCCCTGTATCGCCTGAATCACGGCAAGTACAACCACCGCTTCATGGAACGCCAGGGCTTGGCGACCCGCGGCCCCGAACGCCTGTTCGCCGACTACCTCATGTTCATGGCGGCCGCCGAGTTGTTGGCATCCCTGGGCTACGTTAAAAACCATTTCACCCATTTCGCCCGACCGCCCGATCAGAATCTCTATGCCCGCCATGCCGTGCGCGGCGAAGATCTGGTGGCGTTGGGGGCTACGGCCGACGGAGTCTGCGGCGACTACTATTACCGGCACGGAGATCTCGCCGCCTATTTGGCCGGCAGCGCTAGTCCCCCGCCCCTCCAGGGAGGCGGAACCTTCACTCCGGCGGAACGGCAGGCCCGGCCGCTAATCACGCATCTGATGGCCGGCCAGGTCCCGAACCGCATCTTGGACGAAAAGGGATCGGCTTTCGCCGCGAAGCTGGCGGAGGCTGGTTTGTTGCGGCGCGACGTCAATGCCGACGCGTGGGCGTTGACCGACGCCGGTTCCTGGTTCATCGGAGAATGCACGGCCGCGGCGCTTCGCCTCTACGCGACACCCGGAGAATCCGCATGAACCGCCCAATGGACAAGGGTCCGCGGGGCTGCACGCGACGCGAGTTGCTGAAATTGTTCTGCAACTTCAGAGCACCCTCCGGTTCCCCGCCGCCGGTCCCGCCGGCCATTCCCGGACGATACGTGCTGAACTCGCTGCGGGACCTCCCCGAGCCAGTCCTGCGCAACATGGTCCCGATGCTGCGGGAAGATCTCGTCGTGACGGTCCAGAACGACCAACTCGCCTTCCAGGGATCCGGCGGCGAAGCCGGGGCGGTACCGTTGAGTGCCGAGGCGAGCGCCGCCGTGCGCCTGTTCGACGGCCAACGAACGCTTGCGGAAATCGGCGGATTGCTGGAAAATGACGGCGCCGTGAAAATCGGCGACGGGTTTCGTTCGGCGTTGAACGTCTTCCTGTTCCTCTCCCAGCAAGGGGTCAGCCATCCCGCCGGTCCACCGAACGCGCCGGTGGCGGAAACCGTCCGGTCCGAAACGACGGCGCCGCCCCACACTCCCCAACCCGCTGCGCCGGGTCCCGGCGGGTGGAAATCCCGCGCGGGATGGCTGCTCTTCGCCGCCGTGCTCTACCTGCCCTTGGCGCTGGTCGGCGGCTACGGCGCGGACTACGATTCCCGGGAAGTCGTCGCGGCGGGCAAAAGCTTGTTTGCCAACCATCGCTACGTTCCCTCGCGATATCCGGGATACGTGGTCCATGAACTGCCGGCGGCGCTTTTGGATCATATGGGCGGCGCCCCCTTGTCGAACGCGGCCACGGTCTTGATGTCCCTCTGGGCCATCCATTCCTTCCTGCGGATCCTGAAACTTCACGCCGTGCCCCACCGGCAATGGCTGGCGCTCGCCCTGATCGCGAATCCATTCTATTGGGCGGCCTCCACCTGCACGATCGACTACGTGTGGGCTCTGGCTCTGTTGCTGGCCGGTTATCTGGCATATCGGGAACACCAGTTCGGCCGGGCCGGCGTCCGGCTGGGCCTGGCCATGGCCTGCCGCGCGGCTTCCCTCGTATTCATCCTGGCGCTGTTCGCGGCGGCGGCGCTCGCCGGCGGAACCAGACGCAAATCGGAGCTGCGAACCTGCGTCTTTTCAATGGCATTCGGCGCCGCCTTCTATCTGCCCACCTGGCTGCAGTACGGCCGGCGCCGTTTGTACATGGGAGATTGGTCTTGGCTCGACTACGCGGTCCGTTTCGTCAACGGCGAACTGGCCTTCTTTGGATCCCTGGCGCTGGTGCCGCTTGTTCTCGGCTTGCTCTGGGCGGGCCGGGCCGGTTGGCGCATGTTCGCCGAACAACCCAGGGAATCGATGCTCGCCTGCGCCTTCATCGTTCTCGGCTACCAAGCCTTGTTTGTCCGCTATCCCTTCGAGGAAGAATACATGCTGCCGCTGGTCCCGTTTTTCCTGGTGCTGTTGGGGTTTGGGTTGCAACGCAAGCGCGGGGCGCTTCTGGCCTGGTTGGTTCTGCAGACCGTGGCCGGATTCATCAGCGTGAACCTGGTCGCCTTGCCGGCCCGCTACGCCCACGTCGAAGAGCATCTGCCCGCGCTTCCCGGCGTGGCGCTGGGTTCGATCCAAGCCAACCGCACGCGCCTGGATATCGGCTTGTTCCTGAAGTGGGGACATTTGGCCATCGACGTCGCCGCGCGCCGGCACGGACTCGCCGTCGAATAGGAGGTTTCCGTGGACAGTATCGTGGTGGTTACATCCTGGTGGTCCAATTGCCTGGCGCTGGCCTGCCTGCACCGCTTGGCCGAATTCGCGCCGCGCCGCAAACGGGTCGTCGTGCAGGCCGGCAAATCCGCGGCGCAGATGGAGCGGTTTCGCGCCTGGCTGCCGCCGGGAACCGAGGAATTGCCCTATCCGCCCCATCTGCCGACCGACGACAGCCCCATGCGCGAATATCTGGCGCGCGACGCGCTGCGGGATTTCACCGGAGCGTGGTTCTTCGATCACGACGCGTTGCTCCGCGCGCCGGCGGAGGATTGGTTCGCCGCGGCCGACGCTCTCTTCGACCGTACCGGCATCTGCTTGTCCACGGCGGTTCCGCGCGAAGGGCCGGGACTGACCCAGCCCGCCTACTGGATGTCGCCGCGGCGATTGCCTCCGGACGTGCCGTCTTTCGACCCCGTCCCGTTTCGGGCGAAAACCTATACCCGCAGGCCGGATCTATGCCGGCTCGACGGCCGCCGGCTGGCGATTCCCGAAAAAGACACGCTGGTCCGGGTGGCCGAACATTTGGCGGCGCTGGGTTTGGCCGGAACTTTTCCGCTGGACGGGGAAACCGCCCGCGCCCATGCCTTGCCGGCATTCCCGCCGCATTTGCATCTTGGGGGAATCCATCTGTATACAGGCCCGGTGTTGCCCCCCCGGTTTGCCGATTGGATGCGGCTCGTGGTTTCAAGTTTCGACCGGTTCTTCGCCGAATGTCCCAAAGAATGGCTGGAAGCCGAGGAACCGGAACTGCTGCGCCGCCACCGGGAATTCAAGGCGGCGCTGCACGCGGGCCTGGAATCCTGACCGGCGAGGCGGATGCATTTTCCCGCGAGACGCTTTTTGCTACATTGACCACCCGATGAATACCTCCACGCCTGCCGCCACGCCTTCCAGCGCCACGCCCGCCCCGTGGGTCTTGCCCTACGTCGACCAGCCGATCGAATTCTGGGAAGCGATCGCCAACGATTATCCCGGCCTGATCCGCGAGGTGTACTTTCCGATGCCCGGCGGTTCCATCGGTTCCGGGGAACCGCCCCAGCCCGATGCGCATCTTCGCGATTTGCTGCGCAAGGCGCCGCTACCCTGCTCCGTCCTGCTGAATGCGCTTACGCTGCCGCGGCCCGTGGAGCAAATCGAGCCGGCCGTCGTCGAAGCCTTGAAACGGCTCATCGGAGATTACGGCCTGGCCGGCGCCACGGTTACCAATCTGAACCTCGCCAGGCGCGTTCGCGCCGCCTTTCCAAACCTGCCCCTGACGGCTTCGTGCCTGATGCAGATTTCCCTTCCCAGCCAAGTGGCGATGCTGGTGGGCGTCATCGACGCCATCGTCCCCGACATCCGCATCGTCCGCGATCTGTCCGCGCTGCAAACGCTGAAACAGGCGTTTCCCGGCCGCATCCGCCTGATGGTAAACGAAGCCTGCCTGCCGGGCTGTCCCTTCCGCGTGCAGCATTTCCACGAAATGGGCAGCGGCTTCGCGTATCCGCTTTCGCTCTGCGAA
>JAKLIL010000059.1 GCA_022709625.1 Verrucomicrobiota bacterium | reverse complement strand
GTGGAAAAAACAATTCAATCGCGCCCCGGACAGCGAGGAACGCCCGTACCCGCCGCGCCGTCCGTACGGCGGCGGCGGATATTCCCGCCCATATGGCCAGCGCGCCGATCGCGAGGACGCGCCGCGTCCGGGCGGATATCGCAAGCCCTACCGCCCGTACCGCGTAAAGGAGGAAGGCGGCTATCGCGCCAGACCGGAAGGCGGCTATCGCCGTGGGCCAGAAAGCGGTTACCGTCCTGGGCCAGAAGGCGGCTACCGCAAACCCTACGGGCCGCGTCCTCCATGGAAAAAACAATCCCCCCGCGGTCCGGAAGGCGAGGGGCGTTCGGACCAGCCCCGTCGGCCCTACGGCCGCCCAGGATTCCGCAAGCCGTACGGTCCCCGTCCGGAAGCGGAAGGCGGCGACCGCGCGCTGCGTCCGTGGAACGAGGATAAAAAGGCAGCGGGCGACGATCGGTATCGCCAGCCGTTCCGGACGCGCAAGCCCTATGGGCAGGGCGATCGCCCCGTCTGGCGGAAAAAACCGCCGCGCACCGATGCCGCGCCGCCGCCCCGGCCCCCGGCCGATGGGCCGCCGCCCTCCGGTTCCGCACCCGGTCCGGAAACGAATTGACGCCGGACCAGCGGCAACATAGACTGCTCCGGCTTTTTGGGTTCAACGCAGGGAGATTCCATGGCAACGGCGAAAAAAGAAGAACAGGCGGAAGGCGCTTCCGCGAGAAGCGCATTGCTTTTCGAAATGGACAGCGTGGCGCTGGGCGCGCGCCGCATCCGCTACGAAATCCTGGCTCGCATCCTCAAGGAGCAGCGCATCGAGCTGACGCCCATCCTGTTTTCGCGCTACTGCCTGAATCCTGCGCCGTCCCTGTACATGCCCGCCTTTCTCGCGGCCGTGAAGTACACCGCCGCGACTCCTGAACAGGTCGTCGAGCGCCTGATGGGCGAAACCACGTCCCGCCTCATGCAGAAGAGCGTCGTTATCAGCGAGGGCCTCGTCAAGTGGATGGATGCCGCCCAGGCCCGCGGCGCGGCCATCGCCTGCGCTTCGATGCTGCCCCAGACCGCCGCCGACGCCGTGGCCGCCCACCTCGGCTTCGACCGCTGGGGCATCAAAATCTTTTCCGCCGCGCCGGCCGACAAGGGGTTCCCCCATGCCGAAAACTGGATCCGCATGGCCAAGGCCGTCGGCCGCAACCCCAAGCACTGCCTCGCCATCGTCAGCGCCATGGCCACCACCAAGACGGCCCTGGCCGCCAAGATGGCCGTCGTGGTCGTCACCGACGAATTCACCGAGTATCAGGATTATTGCGGGGCCGATGTCGTCTGCTCCGACCTCAAGGACGTCAAGCCGGATGAGTTCTTCGACCAAATCAGCTTCTAGGTCCGCCGCCCGTCCGCGCGCCCGGCCCGCGCCGGCCCGGCCGAAAACCGCCCCCGGCAAACCGGCTCCCAAAAACAAAGCCACGCCCGCCGCCCTCCGCAAAGGCGCCGAGCAGATGGCCCGCCTGCTGAACATCATGGCCCGCCTGCGCCGGCCCGGCGACGGCTGCCCCTGGGATCTGGAGCAGACCATCGACTCCATCAAGCCCCACCTCCTCGAGGAAGCCTACGAGGCCCTCGACGCGATGGAAAGCGGCGACCGCGCGCACCTCGCCGAAGAACTCGGCGACCTCCTCCTGCAAATCGTTTTCCAGGCGCACATCGCCGCGCAGGAAGGTTCCTTCACCTTCGCCGAAGTCGCCCAAGGCATCTGCGACAAGCTCGTCCGCCGCCACCCCCACATCTTCGGCGACGCCACGGTGGCCGACTCCAAGGAAGTCCTCCGCAACTGGGAAGCCATCAAGCGCACCGAAAAGCAATCCCGCGTCTCCGCCCTCGACGGCATCCCCAAGCGGGTGCCCCCGCTGCACCGCGCCTACCAGCTCCAGAAACGCGCCGCCCGCGTCGGCTTCGACTGGAGCGACGTCAAGGACGTCTTCGCCAAGCTCGACGAGGAAATCGCCGAGCTCAAGGACGCCGTCCGCCACGGCGACCGCCGGCACGTCGTCGAGGAAATCGGCGACGTCGTCTTCTCCGTCGTCAACATCGCCCGCTTCATGAAGGTCGATCCCGCCTACGCGCTGGAACAAACCAACCGGAAGTTCTTGCGCCGCTTCCGCGTCGTCGAAAGCGAGATCGTCGCCAGCGGCCGCCAGATGAAGGACTGCACCCTCGCCCAGATGGACGAAATCTGGGACCGCCTCCGCGCCGAAGACAAGCGCTGAGCCGGCGCCCCGCCGGCGTTTTTCCATGGCGTGGAAAGTTTTCCATGCTACGTAAAAGTTTTCCATGGCGTGGAAAAACGATCTGGACCGGCCACGCCGGACTGTCCCCGCGGCCGGCAACGTGCTAGAACCGATCCGCGCGAAAGGAGAAGCCGCCATGCCGGTGCCCATCACGATCGAAAAACTCACGAAACGGTTCGGAGGCCACGTGGTGCTGGACCGCATCGATCTCCGCATCGCGGCCGGCGAATTGTTCTTCCTGCTCGGCCCCTCGGGCTGCGGCAAGACGACCCTGCTGCGCGCCGTCGCCGGCCTCAACGCGCCCGACGAAGGCCGCATCCTTGCCGGCGACCGCGACGTTACGCGCCTGCCGCCGCACCGGCGCGACATGGGCATGGTCTTCCAGAGCTACGCCCTGTGGCCGCACCTGACCCTGCGCGAGAACGTCGCCTTCGGCCTCGAAATGCGCCGCGTCCCCAAAGGCGAGGCCGGCCCGCGCACGCTGCGCGCGCTGGAGATGGTCAAGCTGGCCGACCGCGCCGATTCCAAGCCCAACGAGCTTTCCGGCGGCCAGCAGCAGCGCGTCGCGCTGGCCCGCGCCCTCGTTATTCAGCCCCAGTGCCTCCTGCTCGACGAGCCGCTCTCGAACCTCGACGCCAAACTACGCCTCGAAATGCGCGCGGAAATCCGCCGCATCTGCAAGGACGCCGGGTTGACCGCGATCTACGTGACCCACGACCAGAAGGAAGCGCTGTCGATCGCCGACCGCCTGGCCATCCTCGATCAGGGTCGCCTGCTGCAGATCGGCACGCCGCAGGAGGTGTATTCGCGGCCGAAAACGCGGTTCATCGCCCAGTTCATCGGCGAGACGACCTTCGTCGCCGGCCGCGTGCGCGCGGCGCGCGACGGGTTCGCGGAAGTGGAAACCGCCGCCGGCGCGTGGACGGCCGCGGCGCCGGATAATCCGGCCGCGGGAACGCAGGTTTGGCTGTCCGTGCGCCCGGAGGCCGTTCAATTGCACGTGGACCGCCCGGACGGGCCCAACGTCTTCACGGCCCAATTGCACGGGACGATTTATCTGGGCGAAGTCGCCCAGCACGCCGTCGACCTCGGCGGCGGCGTTTCCCTCAAGGCGCTGGAAACCCGGCCCCAACTTGTCGCGCGCGACGAGAGTCGGGCGGAGACGAGAGTGTACGTCGATCCGGCCGATGTGCAGGTCCTGACCGAATAAAACCAACAGCCGAAAAGCTTTTTAGACAGGATTCACAGGATTTACAGGATGAAAGAGGAAGACCTAACCGGAAAGATCATTGGATGCGCGATGAAGGCGCATCGGACGCTAGGCAACGGCTTCTTGGAATCTGTTTATCAGAATGCCTTGTTGCATGAGCTGAGAAAAGCGGGGTTGCAAGTGGAATGCGAAGTGGCTCTTCGCGTCGTCTATGATGGCGTGATCGTGGGGGAGTTCGCGGCTGACATGCTGGTGAATGGAAAGGTGATCGTTGAAAACAAAGCCGTGCAAAAGCTTTGTTCTGCCCATGAAGTCCAATTGGTGAATTATCTGACGGCCACGGGTATCGACGTTGGCTTGTTGTTGAATTTCGGTTCTTCGGAACTGGAGTTCAAACGAAAATACCGCCTTTTTGAAAAATCCGCCTCTGCCCATCCTGTGAATCCTGTCTAAAAATGATCCGAAATGTCTCCATCCTTCTCGTCTTGGCGACAATCGTGGCGCTGCCGTTCGCGTTCCGGCGGGAGACGGGGGTGCGGGAATGGAAGCCCGGCGATCCGGTGCTTGTCGCCATCACGCCGATGAACGAGGCGATCCGCTACGAATTCGCGCGGGGCTTCTCGCGTTGGCACGCGGCGAAATACGGCGCGCCGGTCAAGGTGGATTGGCGCAACATCGGCGGGACCTCCGAGATTGCGCGCTACCTGACCAGCGAATTCGTTTCGGCCTTCCGCGCCTGGTGGGTCGGGCAGGGCCACCCGTGGCGCGGCGACGGCGCGGCCATCATCCTGAACAAGTCGTTCGATCCCGCGAACAAGCCCGCGGGCATGGACGACGCCGACTGGCAACGGCAGCGCGAGATGTACCTCGCTTTCCGCAACACCGACGATTCCAAGGAGTTTTCCAGCCAGATCGACGTGTATTTTGGCGGCGGAGCCTTCGATGCCGACAACGCCGCCAAGCAAGGCCTGCTGGTGCCGGCCTGGGGGCCGGACGAAATTCCCGCCGGGCTCGTGGCGACGGCCACGGGCGCGGAACTAATTCCGGAGGGGATGAGCGGCGAAACCTGGCGCGCGCCGACCTTTTACGGGACGACGCTGAGCACCTTCGGCATCTGCTGGAACCGGGACCGGATGCGCGCCCAAGGCATCGAGCGGACGCCGGACCAATGGGAGGATTTGGCCGATCCGCGCTGGTTCGGCACGCTCGGGTTGGCGGATCCGACCAAGAGCGGCAGCATCGCAAAGGCCTTCGAGACGATCGTGCAGGTGCAGTGCCGCCGGGCGGTGGCGGCGGCAGGATTCGGGCCGATGGTGGACGAGTACGAGGCGAAGATCGCGGCCGCCAAGCTGCCGGCGGGGCAGCTGCCCGCGGACGTGCCCGCGGAATACCAGCAGGCCGTCGAAGCCGGGTGGGCCAACGGACTGCGCTTGCTGCAACTGATCGGCGCCAACGCCCGCTACTTCACCGACAGCGCCAGCAAAGTGCCGCTGGACGTGGGCATGGGCAACGCGGCGGCCGGGTTGGCCATCGATTTCTACGGCCGCTTCGAGGCGCAGGTCAGCAACGGCGGGCGCGAAGACGGCGCCATGGCCTACGCGACGCCGCGCGGCGGTTCCGGCGTCAGCGCCGATCCGATTTCGCTGCTGCGCGGCGCGCCGCACCGCGAGACCGCCCGCCGGTTCATCGAGTTTCTGCTGTCCGAAGACGGCCAGAAGCTGTGGTGTTATCGGGTGGGCGAGCCCGGCGGGCCGGAAAAATACGCCCTGCAGCGGTTCCCGATCCGCCGCGATTTCTATCCCTCGGACGATCCGGATTTACAAGCGGCGTGTGAACGGCACCGGGCGCATACGACGGACGACTTGGGCGCGCCGACGATGGACGTGTACCGCCTCGCGGCGGAATACGTCTACCGGCCGCGCTGGACGGCGGGTTATTACGGGCTCCTCCGCGACCTCGTGCGCGCCATGTGTCTCGACTCGGGCCAGGAATTGCGCGCGGCCTGGGGCGCGATCATCGCGGCCGGCGGGCCGGCCGTCTGCCCGCGCGCGATGCAGGCCCTGCAACGCCTGCCGCAGGTGCCCGAGCCGCTGACGTGGCCGGCGGGGTTGACGATGTCCAAGCGCTTCGACCGGCTCGATCTGCTGCGGGAATGGACGGTGCAATACCGCGCGCAATACGCCGAGGCCGCGCTCCTCGCGCCAGAAGAAGCGGACGGCCGGCCATGAGAAACGGAACGGCCTGGTTCATCTTCGGCGCAACGACCCTGCTGCTGTCCGTGCTGTTTTTCTGGCCGCTGGGGCGGGTGGTGTCCGGCGGCTTCTGGGTGGACGGGCATTTCACGTGGCGCTACCTGCTGGGGGTGTTCGAGAACCCGGTCTACGTGGAAGGGCTGTTCAACAGCCTGAAGATCGCGCTGGGTACGACAATGCTGGCGCTGGCGGTGGCGCTGCCGCTGGCGTGGATCGCCAACCAATTCGAGTTCCGCGGCAAAACGGCGTTCTCGGCCCTGGTGCTGGTGCCGATGATTCTGCCGCCATTCGTGGGCGCGATCGGTTTCCAGCAGATGTTCGGCGCCTACGGGATGGTCAATGCGCTGTTCGGGCTGGGTGCGCGCGACTGGCTGGGCGGGGGGCAGTACCTCGGCGTGGTGCTGCTGCAGACGCTGTCGCTTTATCCGATTCTCTACCTCAACGCGGTAGCCGCGCTGGCGAACATCGATCCGGCGATGGAGGAAGCCGCGGCCAATCTGGGCTGCACGCGCTTGCGGCGGTTCTTCCGCATCACCCTGCCGCTGATGATGCCGGGCCTGTTCGCGGGCGGGACGCTGGTCTTCATCTGGAGCTTCACCGAGCTGGGCACGCCGCTGATCATGAACTATACGCGCTGCGCCTCGGTGCAGATCTACGACTCGTTGAAGGAAATCGGCTCGAATCCGTTCCCCTACGCGCTGGTGACGGTGATGCTCGCCGCCAGCGCGGGGCTTTACGGGCTGAGCCGCCGGCTGTTCGGCGGCAAGGCCTACGCCATGCAGAGCAAGGCCAGCACGCAGTCGGCCGCGCGGCCGCTGGCGGGGTGGCGCGCCCTGCTGGCCGCGCTGCCGTTCGCGCTGGTGACGGGCTTGGCCCTGTTGCCGCACCTGGGCGTCGTGCTAACGAGCTTCGCCGCGTCCGGCAGCTGGTACCGCAGCGTCCTGCCGACGGTCTGGACCGGGGCCAACTACGTCGAGGCGCTGGGCCACGACCTGACCGTCTCCAGCATCCGCAACAGCCTGCTGTTCTCGTCGCTGGCGGTCGGCTTCGACATCGTGGTCGGCATCGCCATCGCCTTCGTGGTCGTACGCTCGACGATCCGCGTGCGGGGGTTGCTGGATGCGCTCGCGATGATCCCGCTGGCGGTGCCGGGGCTCGTCATGGCGTTCGGGTTCCTGTCCGTCAGCTCGTGGTTGAGCAACTTGAAGGGGATGACGGACGCGGACTGGTGGCCGCGGCTGGTGGACGTGCGCACGAACCCGACGCTCTTCCTGGTGCTGGCCTATTCGGTGCGGCGCCTGCCCTACATGGTGCGCAGCGCCGTCGCCGGCCTCCAACAGACCAGCGTGGCCTTCGAGGAGGCCGCATGGAACCTCGGCGCTTCGCCCGCGCGCACCCTGCGGCGCATCACGCTGCCGCTGATTCTGGCGAATCTCATCGCCGGCACGCTGCTGACCTTCGCCTTCAGCATGCTGGAGGTCAGCGACAGCCTGATGCTGGCGCAGCAGGCCGAATACGTGCCGATCACCAAGGCCATCTACGAGCTGTTCCAACTTCTCGGCACGGGCCGCTACGTCGCCGCGGCCCTGGGCGTGTGGGCCATGGCCTTCCTGACCGCCACGCTTGTTTCCAGCAGCCTGTTGCTGGGCAAAAAGCTCGGTGCGGTGTTCCGGGTCTAGGCCGGGAAGCCCCTCGACCGAGGCGCCGGGGACGTGGTACTGTCTGCGCCCGGTGGAAATCGCCGGTTGAGGCGACGTTCGGCCGGGGTGTCCGTAGCTCAATTGGACAGAGCTTCTGACTTCGGATCAGAAGGTTGCAGGTTCGAGTCCTGCCGGACACGCCAAGCCGGCGGCGCCCCCGGGGATTTCCAGGAAGGAACGGAACATGAAGATCGGACTGGGATCGGACCACGGCGGCTTCGACATGAAGCAGCGCATCAAGGAACTGCTGGCGAAGCGTTCCGACGTGGAGGCGACGGATTTCGGCTGCTACAGCGCGGAAGCGACGGATTATCCCGATTTCGCGGTCGAGGTGGCCCGGCGGGTGTCGGAAGGGGCCTTGGAACAAGGCATTTTGGTCTGCACGACGGGCATTGGCATGAGCATGGCGGCGAACAAGTTTCCGGGCGTGCGCGCGGCGCTGGTCGTGAACGCCAAGATGGCCAAGATGGCCCGGGAACACAACAACGCCAACGTGCTGGCGCTCGGCGCGGCCATTACGCCGCTGGCGGAGATTCCGGGCATTCTCGACGCGTGGTTCGCGGCGGAATTCGAGCCGGGAACGCGCCACGACCGCCGCGTGCAGAAGATCAACGCCTGCTCGCTGCGGATCACGGCGCCCGAGGCCATCCACGAGCGCGATCCGGAAATCTACGCGGCGATCCAGGGCGAGATGAAGCGCCAGCGGCAGAACATCGAGCTCATCGCGTCGGAGAACTACGTGAGCCGGGCGGTGCGCGAGGCGCAGGGGTCGGTGCTGACGAACAAGTATGCGGAGGGTTATCCCGGCAAGCGCTACTACAACGGCTGCGAGTTCGTGGACGAGGCCGAACGGCTGGCCATCGCGCGCGCGACGCAGCTCTTCGGCGCCGAGCACGCGAACGTGCAGCCGCACAGCGGCAGCGCCGCGAACATGGCGGTCTACTTCGCCATGATGCAGCCGGGCGACACGATGCTGGCGATGAGCCTGGCGCACGGCGGGCACCTGACGCACGGCCACAAGGTCAATTTCTCGGGCCGTTTTTTCAACGTGGTGTCCTACGGCGTGCAGCCCGAAACGGAGCGTCTCGACTACGACCAGATCGAGAAGCTGGCGGGCGATCACAAACCCAAGCTCATCTGCGCGGGCGCGAGCGCCTATTCGCGGCTGTTCGATTTCAAGCGCCTGCGGGCCATCGCCGACGGCGTCGGCGCCTATTTGCTGGTGGACATGGCGCACATCGCCGGGCTGGTGGCGGCGGGGTTCCATCCGAGCCCGGTGCCCTACGCCGACTTCGTGACGACGACGACGCACAAGACCCTGCGGGGACCGCGCGGCGGCATGATCCTGTGCAAGCAGGCCTATGCGGCGGAAATCGACAAGCAAGTCTTCCCGGGCATCCAAGGCGGGCCGCTGATGCACGTCATCGCC
>JAKLIL010000058.1 GCA_022709625.1 Verrucomicrobiota bacterium | reverse complement strand
CGACATGCCGGCCTGCGCCGAGTTGCTGCGCGCGAAACTGGATCCCGCCTGACGGGGCCCGTCAGGGCTTGGCGCCGCGGGCGACGAATATGCCGACCGCGCCCCACGCATGCGGATCCCCCGCGGCGGCCTTGATTTTCCGCAGCAGCGGCATGGCCAACAGCTTTTGGAACTTCGTCAGCACCTCCAGCCGGAAAAGCACCGCGACGCCGAGGAAATTCCGCAAGCCCAGGTCGGCCGTCGTCAACGGCTGGATGCGCACGGCAACCTGCTGGAAACCGGCGGCGGACAGCAGGCCATGGAGTTGCGAACCGATCCGGCGGTTGCCGCCTTGGCCGCGTTGGGCCACCCCGGCCCGGCGGACAAACCGCGCGAACGCGGCGCTGGCCGGCGCAAAACTCGTCCAATCGTCGTCGATATCCAGAATGCACAGCGCGCCGCCGGGCTTCAGGACCCGCCATGCGTTCCGCAAAGCCAGACCCGGATCCCGCAGATGCTGGAACAGAAAACGCGCGTGGACGAAATCGAACTGGTCCGCCGGCAGGTCGAGCGCATAGACATCGCCCCGGGCAAAGGCGACGTTGGCGACTTGTTCGGATTCCTTGGCTTGTTCGGCCACCGCGATCAAGTCCGGACTGGCATCGATGCCGGTCACCTGCCCCGCGGGGCCGACCGCCCGCGCCAGTTCGCAGCTGGTGAAGCCGGGACCGCAGCCGAGATCCAGCACCCGCATGCCGGGCTGGAGGCCGGCGACGCGCCAGGCGTCGCGTTCGCGGTCGATGGCCACGGTCGCCTGCAATTTCAGGCGCGCGAGCTCCTCGGCGCTCTTGGAAAACCGGGCGAACCGGTAGGAACCCGTTATGGTTGGGGACCGCGCGTCCATGCGTTGTGCCGTGCGATGCCGAACCCTACTCCATCGTCCGGGATTTGGGAACTCCCAATTCCACGCTAGGATTCGGCAAAGGGAATATCCAGTTTTTCCATCCGGTAGCGCAAGATGCGCCGGGTGGTGCCCAGCATCTGGGCGGCGCGGGTCTGGACGCCGTTGGCGCGCTGGAGCGCTTTCCGGATCAGCGCCCGCTCGAAATCGTCCACGGCCCGTTTCATGGGTTTGCCCTCGGGCAGGTCCGACGGCACCGGCGGGACCCCGGCTTGTTCCAGCTCGGCTACGCGCCGCCGCAGATCCCCCAAACGCAACGCGCGCGCCACGACCAGGCGCAGTTCGTCGATGTCGAACGGTTTGCGGACGTACTCGGCGCCTTCCAGTTCCAGCGCCCGCAGGATGGGCTTGATGGAGGAGGCGGCGCTGATCATGACGATCGGCAGGAACGGGCGTTCCCGGCGAACCTGGTGCAGGAATTCGATCCCGTCCATGCCGGGCAAATGGATGTCCAGCAGCAAGACGTCGACGGGCTGCCGCGCCAGCACGGTTGCCGCTTCCTCGGCGGCGGTCGCCGTCAGGACGTCGTAGAGGCCGCGAAACACGAAGCGCAGGGAATCCAGCAACGGCACGTCGTCGTCCACGATCAGGAGGGTTTTCATGAAGCGGGCTCCTTCGCGCGCGGGTGGGCGGGCAGCGTCAGCCGGACGACGGTGCCGGCCGGTCCGCTGTCGACGGCGATCAAGCCGCCGTGGTCGATCATGGTGCGGCGGACCACCGGCAACCCCAGGCCTACGCCGCGCGCCTTGGTGGTGCAAAACGGGGAAAACACCTTGTCGAGCAATGCGGGCGGAATCCCCGGCCCGTTGTCGCCCACTTCGATCACGACCGCCGGACGGCCGGCGCCGATTTCGCCGGCTTGGGCGCGGAGCCACACGCGCGGTTCGGCGGTCCGCTCGACGGCCGCCGCCGCGTTTTGCAGCAGCCGGCCGAGGGCGTCCGCCAGCAGGCGCAGATCGCCGCGGATGGCGGGCAGCCCCGGTGCCGCTTCCAGTCCGACGTCGAGCGCCCGGGCGGGCTCGCCGCGGACCTTGCAGCGCGCCGTTTCCAGCAGTTCGGCCGGATCCACGGGCGCGAATTCGATCCGCGGCGGATTCGCGTACTCGTCAAGCTGGTCGATCAGGCCGTTCAGGCGGGCCACCTCCTGCGTCGTGAGGTCGCGGAACTGGGTGCGGAACTCCGCGTCCGCGTACCGTTCCGGCAGCAACTGGGCGAAGGTGCTGATCGCCACGAGCGGATTGCGCACCTCGTGGGAAATGGCCGTGGCCAGCTCGTTCCAGAACGTGGCGCGTTCGAGGTTGTTTTGCTTCTCGCGCAGAATCCGTTCTTCCGTCAGGTCGTGGAAGACCGCCAGCGCGCCCATGCTGCGTCCGTCCTGGCGCAGGCGGCGCAGTTGGATGGACAGCTCCCGGCGGGTCGCGGGTTCGGTCCATTCGACCGCGTCTTCCGGCTGCTCCCCCGCCGCGCAGCGGCGCAGCAACGACGCGAGAAAACTCGAATGCCGCTCCATGGGCTGGCCGATCAGCCCGGCGGCCTCCGCGTGCAGCAGGAGTTCCGCCCCGCGGTTGAACCAGAGGACGGCCCCGTCGGCCCCGGTGGCCACGATGCCGACGGGCACGGCCTGGAGCAGATTCTCGGCCAGCGCCTTCTGGACCGCGAGGCTTTCGTGCAGCAGCGCGTTTTCGATGGTGACCGACACCTGTTCGGCCAGCAGGGTCAGATCCTCGATGTCCCGCTGGTCGAACGGCACTCCGGAAGCCCGGCGGCCGAGGCAGAGCCAGCCGTTGAGTCGTTCGCGGCCGAACAGTGGCAGGATGATCTCCGCCCCGGCCGCGTCCAGCGCCCCTTCGAGCAGGAGGCGCTCCTCCATGGATTCGACGTGGCGCAACGTCGCCCGCGACAGGCTGTGGGCCCGCATCTGGAGCCACTGGACGAACGGATGCGTCTTGGGATATTCCAGCGCCCGGCTCTCCTCCAGGCATTTGACGCCGGCCCGGTAGCGGTAGACCTCCGGCGGCGCGAGCGCGAATACGGCCACCCGGGACACGTGCGCGCAACTCGCGACGCTCTCGACGACGCTCTCCAGCATGATGCCGATGTTGTCGAACCGGCGAAAAGCGTTGGGAAAATGGTAGAGCGCGGGCCCGAGATCCGCCCGCGGCGGCGGCGCCGCCGGAGCCGGGCGCTCGAGGTATTCCTTCAGCACGCGGTTCTCCTGGCGGAGCCGCAGGTACGCCTGGGCCTGGTCGAACAAGGTTTGCAGGCGCAGGCGATCGACGTCTTCCGGTTCGATGGCGTAGACGCCCGCGGCGGCCGCGCGCAGGCCCGGATCGGAGCGCGGCGCCCCGATCGCGACGACGAGCGCATCCGGAAACCGGCGGGCCAGCGTCGCCAACACCGCCAGGCAATCCGGGGCCCGCAGATCCACGAACAAGAGGGGGTCGCGGTATTGGCCCAGCAGCAGTTCCAGTTCGGCGGCCGCGCGGCTCTGGCGCACCATGGCGCGGCCGTGCAGGTAGCCGGCGAGGCGCTGGACCAGCGCGGCGTCCAACGAATAGACCAGGCTAAGCGGCCCGGCATTCATGCGGCCACCGCCCTTCGCAGCGGAAACTGCACGTGGAAGACCGTGCCTTGCCCCTTCCGGCTTTCCACCTCGATCGTGCCGCCGTGCTCCCGGACGATGCCGTGCGACACCGACAGGCCCAGCCCGACGCCGTGTTCCTTGGTGGTGAAAAACGGATCGAAGATCTTGTCGAGGTTTTCCGCGGCGATGCCGCACCCGGTGTCCTGCACGTCCACCTGGATGCGTTCGCCGTCCGGCAGGCCGGCCAGGCGGGCCGCTTCCGGCGGCGGGCCGGCGAGCGCCGTGCGCACGGTCAACATCCCCGGCCGTTTCATGGCCTGGATGGCGTTGAGGAAGAAATTGACGAAGGTCTGGTTGAGCTGTTCGGCGTCGGCGTCGATGAGATCCCGCGGAGCGTCCAGATGCAGATCCAGCTCGATGCCGCTCTGGTACAGTTGCGGCCCCACCAGATGCAGCGAATTCTCGAGGACGCCGTGCAGCGAGACGGGCTTGAGCACGGGCGGCGCCGGCCGGGCGAAATTGAGCAGGCGGTTGACGATGGTGTCGATGCGCGTGACTTCCTGTCCGACCAGCTCGTGGAAGGTGTCGCGGAAGTCGGCCTCGTGGTGGCGCTGGGGCAGCAGTTTCGCGAACGTCTTGATGGTGACCAGCGGATTCTTGATTTCGTGCGCCATCCCGGCGCTGAGGGTGCCGATGCTCGACAGCCGGTCGGAGCGCCGGATCTGCTCCTCCATTTTCTTGAAGAGCGTCAGGTCGTCGAACGCCACCAGGGCCCCCAGCGGCTTGCCGGTGTGGCTATGGAACAACGCCCCGCTGGCCCGGATGGGCACCGTCTCGTGCCCCCGCCGGATGCTCAGCTCCGTGTCGCGGAATCCGCGCTGCGACGCCAGAATCGACTCCAGCGCCCGGCACAGCGGCTCCGGCAGCGCCGTCATCGGCTGGTTGACCACGCTCGATTCGGGCAGGCCCGTCAGGCCCTGCGCGCGCTGGTTGAACACCGTCACCCGCCGGCCGGAATCGACCGCCACGATGCCGCTGGTCAGGGAATCCAGCAGGATGTCGTTGTAGATTTTGCTGTTCTGGACGGCGGTGTAGAGGTTGGCGTTTTCCAGCGCCACGGCGAACTGGTCGCAGAGCAACTGCAGGGTCCGCTGGTCGCGGAGGTCGTAGATGCGGCCGGACTTCTTGGAAAAGAGCAGCAGGATCGCCTTCATCTCGGTGCGCATGAAGCTGCCCACGGCGACGGCCGCCCCGATTTCCTTCATCGTTTCCCGCGCTTCTGCCACTGTCGGGGTGGAGCGCATGCGGTGCAGCGTGTCTACCGTCAAGGCCGCGCGGTCGCGCGCCAGCAACTCCGCGATCGCGCCGCCGGCCCGCAATCGGATCGGTTTGCCGCCCAGCGGCTCGGGATAGGCCGGGACGAACGCGTCCGCCTCCAACGGCCGCAGGAGCACGATCCGCGTGGCGCCGAAACCGTCGGCGACCAAATCCGCGAAATGCGCCATCAGGTTGGTTTCCGTGGAGACTTCCCGGGCCATCGCGCCTGCCTGTTCGAGCAGGGCGTTCACGTTCAGAGGGTGGGCCGTGGCAAACAGGCGGTGCGCCACCGCCTGCATGGCGCCGTGCGCGGGCGAGACCGAAAACGCCACCGCCAGCGCCGCCAGCAAGTGGGCCAGATCGGCGGGATCCGCCAGCAGCCACCCAAACGCCTGGCGCCCCAGCCACAACGCCGCCACGTAGAGCGCCGCCAGATAGCCCGTCATCAGCCCGTAGGCGATCACGCGCTGCAAGACCGCGGAGGCCGACAGGATGCGCCGCGTGGCGATTCCGTAGCCGACGAAAGCGTCGAAAACCAATGCTGCGATGGGCACGAACTGGGGGATGTCCCGGTTGTGGAGCACCTCGCCGAGAACCGCCAGCGCAATGCCGAGACTCAAGCTGAATACGCATCCGATTTGGAGAAAATGGATCTCGGTTTTCTGGACTCCCGTGCGCGTTTTGGCGGTGTTCCAAAACCCCAGAGCCATCAGCGCGATCGCCCCGGCCAAATAGGTCGCGTACACCGGAAAACCCCACCCGTACACGGTCTCGGGCAGCAATTTGCCGGGGAGCGCCCGGCTGGAAACCACGAAGACCGGCGAGAGGCACAGGGCCGTGGCCGCCAGCGCCGCCCCGAGCCAGCGGCGCGATTTCAGAAAGACCTGGACGAGCGTGATGTCGGGCTTGACGATCGCGGCCTGGAGCACGATCGCGCCCAGCGGCAGGAATCCGGCGAAAGCCGAAGTCAGGCAAACGAAAAAACGCGTGGCGGAATCGCGGAACGCCACGGTGACCGCGAACATCGACGCCAGCCAAAACGTCATCAGCGCCACGATGAAGAAAAACGCGCGGTTGACGGCCCGCCGCGGGTTGGAGGACAACACTAGCAGCCCCAGCGTGGCGTTGCCGACCAAGGCCAGGACAATGATGGCCTGGAAGAGGTTCACGGCGCTTTTCTCGCCAAAAGGGTGGTGTTTTCCCCCCGCTGGCCATGGGCATTCACCATGGCGATCTCGACGGCGGCCCGGCGGGGCGCACCCACGACGTGGTCGAGTTCGCAGGCGGGATCCGGGTCGGTCAGGTTGGCGGTCGGCGGAATCAACCCGTGCCGCATGGCCAGCGCGCAGGCCACGGTCTGGAAAATGCCGGCGGGGGCCAGCGGGTGGCCCATCACGCCGCGGATCGAACTGACCGGGAGGCGCCGGTAGGCCTCGCGGAACAACGTCCGGATCACGCGGGCCTCGGTCGCATCCGTCGTGCGGTGGCTGAGCGCGTTCGCGCAAACGTACCCGACTTGTTCGGGATAGAGCGCGGCGTTTTGCAGGGCCAGTTTCATGGTGTCGAGCAGGCCCGTCGCGGTTTCCGCGCCCGGCGCATCCAGCATCGATACTGCGCAGAGGATTTCCAGCAGCGGCTGTGCGCCCCGCGCCAACGCCGAATCCAGCCGCTCGAGGACCAGGAATCCCGCGCCTTCCGCCAGCACGACGCCGGTGCGCCGCCGGTCGAACGGCCGGCTGACTTGCTCGGGCGGCATCTCCGTGCAGGTCGACAGCACCCCGGTACGGGCGAATCCCGCCACGCCGGTGGTATTCAAGGGCGAATCCGCGCCCCCGACCACGATGCAATCCGCGCGGCCCGCCTGGATTTCCTTGGTGGCGACCTCCAAGGCGTCCAGGCCCGAAGGGCAGGCGTTGGAAATCGTCGTGACCGAGGCTTGCACCCCGTAATGTTCGACGATGTTCGCCGCGGTCGCGCTGGGCTGGCTGGCCCCAACCATGAATTTCACCCGCCCGGGCCCCCGGGTCATGATGGTGGCTTTGGCCGCCTCGATGACGTCGGCTCCGCTGCTGGATATGCCCAAGACCAGGCGCAGCGGCCCACGCTGGCGCAACCACTCCGGCGTCAGGCCCGCATGGTCGATCGCCATCTTGCACGCCGCCACCGCCAATTGCGTTTGCCGGGACATCCGGTGCGGCTTGGCGTCCGGGATGAAATCCCGCAGACGAAAGCCTTTTACCTCCCCCGCGATTCTTACGGAATATCCCGCGGCGTCGAAATGGCTGATGGGGCCGACCCCGCTTTTACCCGTCAACAAGGATGACCAGAACGCGTCCAGCCCGATCCCGTTGGGTGCCACTACCCCCATCCCGGTGACCACGACTTTACTCGGAAGTTCCACTCTATCTCCTGTCTGCTACGACAAAGGAGTTGTTCATAACTGTGGAAAATACCAAGTCCGCACATATTTGTACATATCAATTTTCCCGTTTTCTCATGGCTGGACACGACTTGCCATACAGAACATCTGGCGGGCCTTCGAATGTCCATAAACGTGCGGACGAAAATTGGCCAGTTGGCCCGTTTCCGATGGCCTCATTCAAAAAATTGTCAGTTTTTTGTGTGGAAATGCGTTTTGGAGTTTATTAAGGTTACAGATGGCGCAAGTCGTTACCTAAGTGTTTTTGGTTTTTGATAAAGAAGCCATTGGAGGTACAAGCATGATCCTAAATTCCCGTTTGGCCGGCATCTGGACAGCCGGCTTCTGCACCGCGCTCCTCGTTCCCTCGCTCCTGCTGGCCGACGGCTACCGCAATCCCCCGGAAGGGGCCGTCGCCATCGGCGCGTTCGGCGGACATCGGGCCTTCGCCGAGGACGCCAACGCCACCATCCACAACCCCGCCAACCTGGTGGGTCTCGAAGAACCGATGGTCCAGTTCAACCTGCTCGGCGGCTACGGCAAGAACGAATTCAAATCCGCGGCCGGCCCCACCGACCGGACAACCGATCCCTACTTCTACGTCCCCGGGTTCTCCGCGGCGGCACCGATCCGGAAAGGCAAGGCGGCCCTTGGCATCGCCACCTACGTCCCCTTCGGCCGATCTGTGGATTGGGGCGCCGACGGCTTCTTTGCCCAAAACAACGTCCCCTACTCCGGCCACATGACGGTCATGGACGCGACCCCCAATCTCGCCCTGAAACTCACCGACACCCTCAGCGTCAGCATCGGCGCCGACATCTATGTGGGCGAGGTGGAACAACGGCAGATCTTTTCCGGTCCGGTTGCCGACGCGCTCGGCCTCCCGGCCGGTGCGCGCTCCAAGTTGACCGCCGATGGCCAAGCCCTCGGCGCCAATGCCGCCATCGCCTGGAAGCCGACCGAAAACCAGCGGCTCGTGGCCACCGTGCGCTCGCCCTTCTCCATCGACTATTCGGGAAAAAACCGCATCGACTACGCCGGCAGCCTCGGCGCCGAAGGCACCATCGATTATCCCACCATCGTGGCTCTGGCCTACGGGATCGAATTGACCGACACGTTCCGGATCGAAGCCGACGCCGAATGGCTGGAGTTCTCCCGCTACCAGGAACTCGCCATCACCGACGCCCGCGGCCAAACCACCGTCACGCCCCAGGACCTGGACGACACCTGGACGGCCGGCTGCGGGGCCGAATGGAACTTCGTGCCGGGTTGGACGCTGCGCGCCGGATTCATGCACGTGCAAAATCCCACCCCCGACAGCACCTACAGCCCGCTCGGCCCGGATGAAGACCAGCAGGTGCTTTCCCTTGGCCTTGGCTACGCCAAGGGCGCGCACGCCATCGACCTCGGCTACGCCTACGGCCTCTTCAACGGCCGCACGATCCAAGATTCCCAAAACAGCCCCGCGGGCCGCTACGACTACGATTCGCAGCTGCTGAGCCTGTCGTACGGCTATAAATTCTAGCCTCGTCCCCATGGACCGGGACCGGTTGCTGGTAATCGACGACGAACGGGGACCGCGGGAAAGCCTGCGGTTCCTGTTCAAGGATTCCTACGACGT
>JAKLIL010000057.1 GCA_022709625.1 Verrucomicrobiota bacterium | reverse complement strand
CCCTGCGAATTTTCGATGATATGGACGCTTGGCATCGAAAAAGAAGCCGGAATGTCCGTTCCGGCTGGTTGAAATTGGTAGCGGGGCTTGGATTTGAACCAAGGACCTTCAGGTTATGAGCCTGACGAGCTACCGGGCTGCTCCACCCCGCAATCTGTTTCGGAATGTGGAGCTGAATGTACGGGCAGGGCGTCCAAAGCGCAAGGGTAAAATTCGGGTTATGGGGAGTGGGGGCGGGCTGGCATTGGGGAATCGCCCGATTTGGCCGCGTGGATTTTGGAGTGGCCAGACGGCGCCGGATGTGCTTCATTGGGTAAAGCGTTTTAGCGAGGCTTGTCCATGCCCAGACGGGAAGACATCTCCAAGATATTGCTGATCGGCGCCGGCCCGATTGTGATCGGGCAGGCGTGCGAATTCGACTATTCAGGTGCGCAGGCCTGCAAGGCGCTGCGGGAAGAGGGATACGAGGTGGTGCTGGTCAACAGCAACCCCGCCACCATCATGACCGATCCGGGTTTTGCCGATCGCACCTACGTCGAGCCGCTCACGGAGGAGGCGCTGACGGCCATCATCCGCCGCGAACGTCCGGACGCCCTGCTGCCGACGATGGGCGGCCAAACGGCGTTGAATCTGGCGGTGAAACTGGCGGACGCCGGCGTTCTGGCGCGCTACCAAGTGGAGTTGATCGGCGCCACGGCGGAGGTGATCCGGCGCGCGGAAGACCGCGGTCTGTTCAAAAAGGCCATGACCGGAATCGGCCTGGAAGTACCGCGTTCCGGTTCGGCGCATTCCCTGGACGAGGCGCGCCAGGTGCAGGCGGAGATCGGCGCCTGGCCGGTCATTGTTCGACCCGGCTTCACGCTGGGCGGCGCGGGCGGGGGCATCGCGCGCAACGAGGCGGAGTTCGAAGCCATCTGCGCGAACGGCTTGGCGCTGAGCCCCGTGAACGAAGTGCTGATCGAGGAATCGGTGCTGGGCTGGAAGGAATTCGAAATGGAGGTGATGCGCGACCGCAAGGACAACGCGTGCATCGTGTGCTCCATTGAGAACCTCGATCCGATGGGCGTGCATACGGGCGACAGTCTGACGGTGGCGCCGGCCCAGACGCTGACGGATAGGGAATACCAGCGCATGCGGGACGCCAGCCTGGCCGTAATGCGGGCCATCGGCGTGGAGACGGGCGGGGCGAACGTGCAGTTCGCGATCCAGCCGCGCGACGGCCGGCTCGTGGTCATCGAGATGAATCCGCGCGTGAGCCGCAGCTCGGCGCTGGCGTCGAAGGCCACGGGCTTTCCCATCGCCAAGATCGCGGCGAAACTGGCGGTGGGCTACACGCTGGATGAACTGCCCAACGACATCACGCGTTCGACGCCGGCGTGCTTCGAGCCGTCGCTGGACTACGTCGTGGTGAAGGCTCCGCGGTTCGCGTTCGAGAAGTTCCAGGGCGCGGACGACACGCTGACGACGCAGATGAAATCGGTGGGCGAGACGATGGCCATCGGGCGCAATTTCAAGCAGGCGCTGCAAAAGGCGCTGCGGTCGCTGGAAATCGGGCGGGCCGGGCTGGTGCGCCGGGACGACGGCGAAGGCAAACTGGCGGACGCGGATTTGGAAAAGGCCGTCGCGCGGCCCAGTCCCCTGCGGTTGTTCCATTTGCGCGAGGCCCTGTTTCGTGGCTGGGACGTCGCGCGGGTGGCGGCGCTGTCGGGTATCGACCCGTGGTTCTCGCGGCAGATCGCGGAGATCGTCGCGTTCGAGGCGGAAATCCGCTCCGCCCAATCGCTCGCGGGGTTGGAAGCCGACCGCGCGCTGTTCGCGCAGGCCAAGGAATTCGGTTTTTCGGACAAGCAGATCGGCGGATTGCTGGGCGCCACGGAAGGCGACGTGCGCGCGGCGCGGGATCGCCTCGGTTTGTGGCCGACCTACGGTACGGTGGACACCTGCGCGGCGGAATTCGCCGCCGCCACGCCGTATTTCTATTCGGCCTACGGCGACGAGCCGGAAGCGCCGCTGCCGCCGGCCACGAAGAAAAAAATCATGATTCTCGGGGGCGGGCCCAACCGCATCGGCCAGGGGATCGAATTCGATTATTGCTGCGTGCACGCCTGCCAGGCGCTGCGCGCGGCGGGCTGCGAGACCGTGATGGTGAACAGCAATCCGGAAACGGTGTCGACGGACTACGATACGAGCGACCGGCTCTATTTCGAGCCGGTGACGCTGGAGGACGTGCTGGCGATCTACCGCCGGGAGCGGTGCGACGGCGCCATCGTGCAGTTCGGCGGCCAGACGCCGCTGAATCTGGCGCTGGATCTCAAGGCCGCGGGCGTCAACATCGTTGGCACCAGCCCGGAAGACATCGAAAAGGCCGAGGACCGGGAATTCTTCAAGCGGCTGGCCGACGAAGTGGGGGTGAAGCAGCCGGCCAACGGCACGGCGACCGACATGGCCGGGGCGCTCGCGATCGCCAACCGCATCGGGTTTCCCGTACTGGTCCGGCCTTCCTTCGTGCTGGGGGGGCGGGCCATGGCGATCGTCTACACGGCGCCGTTTTTCGAGAAATTCTGCGCGGAAGCCTTCGCGGTTTCGGAAGGCCGCCCCGTGCTGATCGACAAGTTCCTCGAAGACGCCGTCGAAGTGGACGTGGATTGCATCGCCGACGGCGAGATTGAAGTGATCGGCGCGGTGATGGAGCACATCGAGAAGGCCGGCATCCACAGCGGCGACAGCGCCTGCGCGATCCCTCCGCAAGGACTGCCCGCCGCCATCGTGGAGCGGATCCGCGCGCATACCCGGGCGTTGGCGCGCGGCCTCCACGTGCGCGGGCTGATGAACGTGCAGTACGCCGTGCAGGACGGGGAAGTGTACATTCTGGAAGTGAATCCGCGCGCGTCGCGGACGGTGCCGTTCGTGGGCAAGGCCACCGGCGTGCCGCTGGCGGGGCTGGCGGCGCGCGTCATGGCGGGCGAGTCGCTGAAGCAGCTGGGCTTCACCCGGGAAGTGGCCATCCGCCACGTCGCGGTGAAGGAAGCCGTGCTGCCGTTTGCGCGCTTTCCCGGCTGCGACGTGCGGCTCACGCCGGAAATGCGCTCGACCGGGGAAGTCATGGGCATCGATCCGGATCCGGGCATGGCCTTCGTGAAAAGCCAGCAGGCGGCGGGGAACCCGCTGCCGATGGGCGGCGGCGTGTTCATCAGCGTTTCGGGGGAACGGCCGTCCGATCGAGTCGAGATGGTCAAGTGCGCGAAGGAGCTGGTCGAACTGGGCTACGGCATCTGGGCGACCTGCGGTACGGCCACCTTGCTGCGGGACGCCGGCGTGCCGGCGCGCGCCGCCTTCGCGATTTCGGAAGGGCGCCCGCATGTCCTCGACCTCGTGCAGGACGGGGCGGTGGGCTGGATCGTGAACGTCCCTTCGGGCTGCCAGCCGCAACTCGACGAAGTGAAGATGCGGACGGAAGCGGTGCGGCGGGGCGTGCCGATGACCACCACGATCCGCGGCCTGCGCGCGGCCCTCGACGGCCTCAAGACCCTGCGCCGGCACGCGGAATTCGAAGTGCTGTCCCTGCAGGAATACAACCGCGCCACGGCGCGGAAAAGCGGGCGGAAGGCATGACGGCCGCGGCGTACAACTGGCTGGCGCGGCGCGAAAAACGGGCGTTTTTGGCGCTGGCCGACGGCACGGTGATCCGCGGCTGGTCCTGCGGGGCGCCGATGGACCGGCTGGGCGAAGTGGTCTTCAACACCGGCATGACCGGCTACGAGGAAATCCTGACGGATCCCTCCTACGCCGGCCAGATCGTGACGCTGACGATGCCCGAAATCGGCAACACGGGTTTCAACGGCGAGGACTACGAATCCCGCGCCATCCATGCCGCCGGGTTGTTGATCCGCGAAATGAATCCGCCGTCGAACTGGCGCGCGGAGGATACGCTGGCGGACGCGTTGGCGCGCTGGGGCGTGCCGGCGCTGGCGGGACTCGATACGCGCGCGCTGACGCTGAAACTGCGCGAAGGCGGGACGCAGAAGGCGTTCCTGTGCGCGACCGGTTCGGTTTCGCCCGAAGCGGCCGTGGAGAAGGCCCGCGCGTGGGAAGGACTCGACGGGCAAGACTACGCCACGAAGGTATCCACGGCGGACGCCTACGACTGGCCCGCCAACGTTCCCGCGCAGGCGCCGCTCGTGGCGGTATTGGATTACGGCATCAAGTTCAACACCCTGCGCCTGCTGTCGCGGGAAGGCTTCCGGGTGCGGGTGTTGCCGGCGAGAAGCACCGCCGTTGACGTGCTGAAGCTCAAGCCCGCCGGGGTGCTGCTCTCGAACGGGCCGGCCGATCCGGCGGCGCTGCATTACGCCATCGCGACGGTGCAGGGGCTGCTTGGGAAGGTGCCAATCATGGGCATCTGCCTCGGGCACCAGTTGCTGGGAATCGCTTTGGGCGGCAAGACCCGCCGGCTCAAGTTCGGCCATCACGGCTGCAACCACCCGGTGCTGGATCTGCGCGCAAAGACCGTCGAGATTACCTCGCAGAACCACAACTACATGGTGGACGCCGACAGCCTCGATCCGGCCGCCGCCGAGATCACGCACCTCAGCCTGAACGACCGGACGATCGAAGGGCTGGAAGCCAAGAAGTACCCGGCGTTTTCGCTACAGTACCACCCCGAAGCCGCGCCGGGGCCCCACGACGCCCTGGCGGCCTTTGCGCGGTTTCGCGCGCTGATGTAGCCGGCGCCTTTTTCCATTGTCTTTTGCGGGGAAGCGGGCAAAATGGCAGCGCAAATTTGAAGGAGAAGAAGATGCGCAAAATTCTGATGGGCTTGGCGTGCGGGATGGTGCTGGCGGCGGTTGCCGGCGCCTTTGGACAGGATGCGGCCTCGTTCGAGGCCAAGTACAACGCGGTGCTGAGCAAGCTGCAAAGCATGGGCCATGGCTACTATTCCGAAAAGGAATGGGCGGCGATCGACCAAAGCGTGGAAGCACTCGTGTCCGATGCTTCCGCCCGCGACGACGGCAACGCGATCGTCACGGCGGCCGTGATCAAGGCCATGGTGCTGGGCGACATGCGCCGGCGCTATCCGGAAGCGACTCAAACCCTCGCCGCCGCCCGCAAGAAGGTTGCCAAGATGGCCGGCATCGATGCGTCCCGGCTGTTCGTCAAGGAAGCCGAACTGCAGGCGGAAGCGGGCAACGCCGCCGCGGTGGCGGAGACGATCGCGGCCTACAAGGCCAGCAAGTACTACGATCCCAAACCCTACGCCTGGTCGGGCCTGACGCAACCCGGCGATCCGCTCGTCGTGGCCCGGCCCAACGCCACCGAGGGGGATTCCCTGCCGCTGACGATCATGGAAAAGGCGCTGGTGCGGGCGAAGAGCGCCCCCGGCGTGGTGCTGCCGGATGCAACCTTGACCGACGTGCGCGGGCAGAGTTTCACGCTGTCGAGCTTGCGCGGCAAAGTGGTGCTGGTCGATTTCTTTGCGCGCGGCTGGAAGATTTGGGAAGAAGTGCTGCCCCAAACCCGAGAGGTTTACAACCGCTACCACGATGCGGGCTTCGAGGTCGTCGGCATCTGCCTCGAACCTAACGCCGCCGGTTTGGAAGCTCTGGGCCTGCCTTGGCCGGTGGTGGCGGGCGCTCCCGAACTGACCAAGCCGTTGGGCATCTTCGGCGAAACGACGAGCTATCTGCTCGACCAAAACGGCATGGTGATTGCGCGCGACCTGCGCGGCCAGGATCTGGCCTTCGCCGTCCGGCGCGCCTTGGGAAAATAGGGCCATTCCAGCCGCATGGCCTCTCCGGTATTCCATGGATTGACCGGAGCCGGGCTGGCCTATGTGCTGGCGGGAGATGGAAGTCTCCCGCTTTTTGCATCGTTTCGCAAAACCCTGCCGCTGCTGGTGGCCGGGGCCGTTGCGGCGTGTTTGCCGGACATCGACTATCTGCCCGGCCTGTGGCGGGGCCACCTCAACGCCGCGCATCAACTGGCCACGCATAGCTTGGCGTGGGTCGTTCTGGCCACGGCGGGTATTTTGCTGGTGGGCCGGGCGTGGCAACCGGCGCGATTCGGTTGGCGCGCGGCGGTGTTCCTCCTGGCATTGGCCGGCAGCCATTTGGCGATCGACGGGGTAACCGCCGACCGGAGCCCTCCCTGCGGCTTTCCGCTGGGGTGGCCTTTTTCGCATGTGGCCATGTTGGCGCCTTTCGCCCTGCTGCCCGCTTGGGAAAAAGCCTCCTTGGCGGAGGTCGTTGGCATGGCCAACGTCCGTCCCTTGGCCATCGAATTGGCCGCGGGGTTTGCCATTTTGGCGGCCTGCATCTGGGCAAAGAGAGGCTGGACGATATTCAAGGCCGCGTTATGATGCCCGGCATGAATCCACTTGCCCCGGCGGAAATGCCCGAGTCCCTCGGTCTCCTTGCGGGCAGCGGTTCCTATCCCTGGCAACTGGCGCGTTCGGCCCACGCCCAGGGCGTCAAGCGCATCGTGGCCTTCGCGTTCAAGGGCGATGCGGAGCGGATCGTCCAGAAATACGCGGATGAGACGATCTGGCTGCCGTTGGGGCGCGTCGAGGAACTGAAGGCCGCCGTGAAGGCGGCCGGGGTTGCGAAAATGGTCATGGCGGGGCAGATTCGGCCCACGCGTTTGTTCCATCTACGACCCGATGCCCGGGCCTTGGCCATCCTGCGGAGCCTGAAAACCAAGAACGCCCACACGATTTTCGGGGCGCTGGCGGACGAATTGAAGACCATCGGCGTGGACATGCTCCCAGCCTATCGCTTCATGGAAACCGAAATGCCCACCGCCGGCATGTTGGGACAGCGGGGTCCCGATACGCGCGAACAAGCGGACATCCGCCTTGGCATACAGGTCGCCAAAGTGACCAGCGGGCTCGAGATCGGGCAGACGGTGGCGTTGAAGGACGGCACGATTCTCGCCGTGGAGGGATTCGAAGGCACGGATGCAACGATCCGGCGGGCCGGCAAGCTGGGCGGTCCGGGCGCCGTCGTGGTCAAGGCCGCCAAGCACGGCCACGACATGCGCTTCGACATTCCGATCATCGGTCTACGGACCTTCCGGAGCCTCAAAAAAGCGAAGGCGTCGTGTCTGGCCGTGGAGGCCAAGCGGACGATCCTGCTCGAGCGCGAGAAACTGGTGGCCGAGGCCAACCGGCTTGGCCTGGCGTTCGTAGCCTATGAGAACGCACCGCCGGGCGCGGGCGGGTAGGCGGCGGACGGAGCGCTGAGCATGGCGGCCGCACCCAGGAAAATCCTCATCGTCGCCGGCGAGCCGTCCGGGGACCAGCACGCGGCCCGGCTCGTACGCGACCTGCGCGCCGCGCGGAGCGACGTCGAACTTTTCGGCATCGGCGGCGACGCCCTGCGCGCCGCGGGCGTTCGCACGGTGGTGGATGCCCGCGAAATGGCCGTCATGGGCTTTTTCGAAGTGCTGGCCCGCTATCCGTTTTTCCGCCGGGTTTTCCGGCAAATGGTGCGCATGCTGGACACGGAACGGCCCGCCGCCGTGGTGTTGGTGGACTATCCGGGTTTCAACCTGCGTCTGGCCGCGCAGGCGCATGTCCGTGGCATTCCGGTGTACTACTACGTCAGCCCGATGGTCTGGGCCTGGCACAAGAGCCGCATTCCCAAGATGGTGCAGACCCTCGATCTGCTGATGGTGATTTTTCCCTTCGAGGTGGATGTATTCCGCGGGACGGGGCTCAAGACCGTTTTCGTCGGGCATCCGCTGGTCGAATCGATTCGCCGCACGCTGGCGGAGCCGACGCCAACGCTGCCGTGGCCGTCGGGCGCGCAGCGGGTGGGCATTCTGCCCGGCAGCCGCCGGCAGGAGATCGCGCGCGTTCTGCCGGCGATGCTCGCCGCGGCGCGGGAATTGCGCCGCCGCAATCCGGAGTTGTCGTTTCTCATTCCCGCGGCCAGCGACGAGATCCGCGCGCAGGTTGAAGCGCAATTGGCGGCGCGGCCGGCAGAGGAACAGGTGGCCATTGGCGTCGTTTCCGGCCAAATGCGCGAGGTGGCGCGGCAAGCGCGCGCCGCGCTGGTTTGCTCCGGCACCGCCACGGTCGAAACGGCCCTCCTGAAATGTCCCATGATCGTGGTGTACCGCATGGGGCCGTCGACCTATTGGCTCGGTCGCCTGCTGATTCAAGTCAAGTGGATCGGGATGGTCAATTTGATTCTCGGTCGCACGCTTTGCCCGGAGTTCATCCAGGGCGCGGCCCGGCCGCATGCCATGGCCGATGCGCTCGAACCGCTGATCGCCGACACGCCCGCACGGCAGGCGCAACTGGCCGGCATGGAGGAAATCGCCGCGGCGTTGGCCGGCGGCGGTCCGGTCAAGTCGGCCGGGCAACTCGTGGCCGAGGCATTGGGTTGATCCTTGGCGAGCCCCCGGCCGGGCCGGCGGACCGCGTCTGGCCGCCTAAATCCAAGCTTGCGTCGGAGGGGGCGGGAGGGGTACTTTTCTACGCAAAATGCTGGGCGGACGGCCTGACCGCGGCGGCATGCCGCGGGGCCAGCATGGCGACCAAGGAGCGGCCTCTTGACTTCGAACGACGACTACATCCTGGAAATCCTTGAAAACGTCGGCTTGGTGACGCGGGACCAGGCGATTGCGGCCCGGCAGTTGGCGACGCAGGAAGATCTCGGGGTCATGGAAGTGCTGGCGCGGGACGGGGGCGTGTCCAAGCTGGACATGCTGAAGGCGCTGGCCAGCCAGTTCGGCATGGAAATGATCAGCCTGACGGGGCTGGACATTCCGCGCGAAGTGCTCGACATGGTGCCGGGGGACGTGGCGCAGCGCTACAAGGTGGTGCCGGTCTTCAAGAACGACAACATCCTGACGGTCGCGCTGGGGGATCCGCTGGACGTGGATACGCTGGACGGCTTGCGCTATGTGCTGAAGTCCAACGTG
>JAKLIL010000056.1 GCA_022709625.1 Verrucomicrobiota bacterium | reverse complement strand
AACCGCAATGGATATTCAGATCACCGGCCGGAACCTGACGGTCAACGAGGGATTGAAAGCGTACGTGGACGAGCGGCTGGGCCCCGTGCTCGCCGCCTTTCCGCGGATCGAGAGCTGCCACGCGATCCTGTCGCACGAGAAGTACCGGTTTACGGCGGAAGTCGTCGTGCAGGGGCGCGACAAGCTGCGCGAAGCGGCGGTGGAAACGACCAACGACATGTACGCTTCGATCGATGCGGCGGCGGCCAAGATCGACAAGCAGCTGCGCAAATCCCGCGAAAAGATGATCGAACGGCACCACGAGCGCCAGCGTCTGGCGGACGTGGAGGGGGCGCCCTAGCGCCGCGTCCGACCGCGGGGGCGGCGGCCCGGCCGCCGCCCCGCTTCGGGCAGAGGACCCCGCTCATGTGGAGAACGGCTGAAAGTCCCCGGATCACGGTCGCCGATTTCTTCGACGCCGGCCGCCGGTCGCTGCAGCTCGACTGGGAGGTCAACGCCGCGCACGCCGTCGGGCGGGAAATCTCCGAAGTGGCGTTGAACCGGCCGGGCCTGGCGCTGGCGGGCTTTCGCCGCTATTTCGCCCATCGCCGCATCCAGGTGATGGGGCTGGCGGAGATGACCTATCTGGGCAGCCTGCCGGTGCCTGAACGCATCGCCCGCCTGCGGGCGCTCGGACACGTGCCGGCCATCGTCCTGTCGCGCGGCCGCCACATGCCGGCGTTCGTCCGCGCGGCCGCGGCGGACGCGCGCGTCCCCGTGATGCGCTCGCACCTGGTGACGGGCCTCTTCATGAACGCCGCCACCGTCCTGCTGCAGAACCTGTCCAGCCCCCGCATCCGCGTGCCGGGCACCTTGGTCGAAATCAACGGCGTCGGCGTGCTGCTGGAAGGGGAACCCGGCATCGGCAAAAGCGAAATCGCCCTGGCGCTGATCAAGCGCGGCCACAGCCTGGTGGCCGACGACACGACCATCCTGACCCGCGACAGCACGGGCTGCATCCAGGGGTCCGCCGTCGAAATCACCCGCGAGCACATGGAAATCCGCGGATTGGGCATCATCCACGTGCCGAGCCTGTTCGGCATTTCGGCCATGCGCAACGAACGGCGGCTGGATCTGATCATCCGCATGCAGAAGGCGCCCGCGGGGGAGGACGACATCGACCGCACCGGTCTCGATACCGCCACCCGCAGCGTGCTGGACGTGCCGGTGCCGCTGATCACCGTGCCGGTGGCGGCTGGCCGCGACCTGACGAACGTGGTGGAAGTCGCCGCGCTGAACCAGCGCTTGAAGCAAATGGGGCACAACGCCGCCAGGGAGCTCGACGACAAGCTCAAGGCGACCCTGGCCCGGAAGGATTGACGCGTGGACTCCGCCGCCTCCCATTCCGCCGCCGCTGGCACCGTGACCCGCGACGTGGTGGTCCTGAACCGCTACGGCATCCATGCGCGCCCCGCCGCGCTCCTGGTCAAGGCCGCCAGCCGCTTCGCCGGCGAAATCCTGATCGAGAAGAACGGCGTCAAGGTCAACGCCAAAAGCATCATGGGCCTGCTGACCCTCGAAGGCAACCACGGCGCCAAGCTGCGCATCCACGCGTCCGGACCCGACGCGGCCGAGGCCCTGGCCGCGCTGGCGGACCTCTTCGCCCGGAAGTTCTTCGAGGACTGAGGAGGCCGGCACCATGGAGGCCCAGCGCGAACTCGAGCTGCGCGGCATCGGGGTCTCGCCGGGCATCGCCGCCGGGCCCGTCCTCCTGCTGCAGGGCGACGACCTGCCGCTGCCGGAGTATGCCATCGCGGCCGAAGAGGTGCCGCGCGAAATGCTCCGCCTCGAAGAGGCGCTGATCGCCACCCGCCGCCAGCTCCACGACATCCAGCGGCGCGTGGAAGATGCCTTGGGCAGCGAAAGCGCCGGCATCTTCGAGGCCCACCTTCAGGTCGTCGACGATCCGAGTTTCGTGGACGAAATCTTCCGCGACCTCCGCGACAAGCGCAAAAACGTCGAAAAGATCCTGTTCGACGCCGCGGAGCGCTACGCCCGGACCCTCCGCCAGATGGAAGACGACTACCTGCGCGAGCGCGCCACCGACATCCGGGACGTGACCCGCCGCATCCTGCGGAACCTCGCGGGCGGCGGCGTCGATTGGCTGGCGGGCCTGGACAGCCCGCGCGTCCTGGTCGCCCGCGACCTGGCGCCCTCGGAAATGGTGGCCTTCGACCGCCGCAAGATCCTGGGCGTCGTCACCGAACTGGGCAGCCCGACCTCCCACGCCGCGATCATGGCGCGCGCCATGGATCTGCCCGCCATCGTCGGTTTGCATGCCGTGTGCGAGAAGGCGAGGGACGGCGACCGGGTCATTCTGGACGGCGTGCGGGGCGTGCTCGTCCTGCGGCCGTCCCCGGCGCGGGAAGAAGACTACGGCCGCATCGCCCGCGGCCGAATCGTCATCCAGAAACGCCTGGCGACGCTCAAGGACGAACCGGCCGTCACCCGCGACGGCCATGCCGTGGCGCTTTCGGCCAATATCGAAATGCCGGCCGACGTGGAGGCGGCCTGGGCGCGCGGCGCGCGAGGCATCGGCCTGTTCCGCAGCGAAAATCTCTTTTTGGCCAGCGGGGGCGATCCCAGCGAGGAGCGCCAGTACGAGGCCTACGCCGAGGTGGCGCGCCGGATCATGCCGGAGTCCGCCATCATCCGCACCTTGGACCTGGGCGGCGACAAGATGCCCGCTTCGGTCAAGCTGCCGGACGAGGCGAATCCCTTCCTCGGCTGGCGCGCCATTCGGCTGTGCCTCGACCGGCCGGTCCTGTTCAAGACGCAGTTGCGCGCCATCCTGCGCGCCTCCGCCCACAACCCGAACCTGCGCATCATGTATCCCATGATCAGCAGCGCCGCCGAAGTGGACCGGGCCAACGCCCTGTTGGAAGAATGCAAGGCCGAGCTGGCCGCGGCCGGCCTGGCGTTCAACGCCGCCGTCGAGGTGGGCGTGATGATCGAAATCCCGTCGGCGGCGCTCACGGCGGATCTGATCGCGCCCAAGGTCAAATTCTTCAGCATCGGCACCAACGACCTGGTGCAATACACGCTGGCGGTGGACCGCGGCAACGAGCGCATCGCCCAGCTCTACGAGCCGACCCATCCGGCCGTACTCCAACTGATCCGCCACACGGTCGAGGTCAGCCACCGGCACGGCATCTGGACCGGGGTCTGCGGGGAGGCCGCCGGCAATCCGATTCTGGCTCCGCTGCTGCTCGGCATCGGCGTGGACGAACTGAGCGCGAGCCCCGGCGCCGTGCCGCTGGTCAAGGACGTTGTCCGCCAGATCCGCTACGCCGAGGCGCAGGACCTCGCCGAAGCCGCCCGGGGCATGGCCACCGGCGCGGAAGTGCTCGAACTCTGCCGGGCCCTGGTCCGGCGCGTGGCGCCGGAAATACTTGAATTGGCCGAGTAATCGTGTAGGTTTTCCCGTTCATTGTCATAACCCCAAGGAGCAGCCATGTCCAAGAACACCGTCTTCACGTCCGAATCCGTATCCGAAGGGCATCCCGACAAGCTCTGCGACGCCGTTTCGGATGCGATTCTGGACGCCTGTCTGGCGCAGGATCCCCGCAGCCGCGTCGCCTGCGAATCGCTCGCCAAGACCGGCATGGTCGTTGTCGCCGGCGAAATCACCACCAAGGCCATCGTGAACTACGCCGAAGTGGCCCGCCAGGCCGTGATCGACATCGGCTACAGCCACCAGGAAACCGGCTTCAACGCCAACATTTGCGCCGTGCTGGTCGCCATCGAAAGCCAGTCGCCCGACATCGCCCAGGGCGTCAACGCCGCCAAGGCCGAAGGCAAGGCCACCGCCGAGCAGGGCGCCGGCGACCAAGGCATGATGTTCGGCTACGCCTGCGACGAGACCCCCGAACTTATGCCGATGCCCATCATCCTTGCCCATCGCATCATGCGCACCCTGACGGACATGCGCAAGGCCGGCAAGATGCCGTGGGTGAAACCCGATTCCAAGAGCCAGGTCTCCGTTGAGTACGACAAGAACGGCAAGCCCCTGCGCGTGGACACCATCGTGGTTTCGACCCAGCATGCGGCGCACGTCTCGAACAAGCAAATCCGCCGGGAAATCATCGACAAGGTCATCAAAAAGGCCGTCCCCGCCCGGCTGCTCGACAAGCGCACCGTCTACCACGTCAATCCGACCGGCCGTTTCGTCATCGGCGGCCCGCAGGGCGACTGCGGCGTGACCGGCCGCAAGATCATCGTGGACACCTACGGCGGCATGGGCCGCCACGGCGGCGGCGCGTTCTCCGGCAAGGATCCCTCGAAGGTGGACCGCAGCGCGGCCTACATGGCCCGCTACGTCGCCAAGAACATCGTGGCGGCCAAGTTGGCCAAGCGCTGCGAAGTGCAGCTGGCCTACGCCATCGGCTATCCCGATCCGGTCTCTGTCCACGTCGACACCTTCGGCACCGGCACCGTCGCGGACGACAAGATCGCCAAGGCCGTCCGGCAGGTCTTCGGCCTGAAACCGGCCGAGATCGTTAAGCAGTTGAAGCTCCTCCGGCCGATCTATTCCATGACCAACCAATACGGCCATTTCGGCCGCAAGAAGGGCGACAAGAACTTCAAGTTCTTCACCTGGGAACAGACCGACAAGGCCGCCGCCCTCGTCAAGGCGCTGGCGAAGTAGCGGCGGAAAGATTCTTCGCCGTCGGGCGCCGCCACGCGGCGCCCGTTTCGTTTTATGCCGCCGGCCGATTCCCGCGGGCTCTTCCTCTTGCTTTTCGCCGCCCGGCCCAGTAGAAGGGGGCCATGAAAAAACTCGTCTGGATTGGTTTGGCGTTGGCGTGGCTGGTTCCCGCGTCCCGGGGCGCGATTTCGCGCGACCCCTACATCGGCGCCATCGCGATCGACGCCAATACGGGCCAGGTCCTGTCCGAAGACAACGCCGATCGGCCGGGCTATCCCGCCAGCATGCTGAAGCTGATGGATTTGTTCGTCGTTCTCGATCAGGTCGCCAAGGGCAGCGTTCGCCTCGACGATACCGTCCAGGTGACGAAAGAGGCCATGTCGATGGGCGGCTCGCAAGTCTATCTGGATCCCCGCGAGCGCTTCACCGTGGACGAATTGCTCTATGCCCTCATGGTCCAATCCGCGAACGACGCCGCGATGGCTTTGGCCCTCCACGTGGCGGGCACCCGCGACGGCTTCGTGCGCATGATGAACGACAAGGCGAAGGAACTCGGCCTTTCGCCGGTCACCCGGTTTACCTCGCCCCACGGTCTGCCGCCCGGCGCGGGCCAGCGCCCCGACATCACCACCCCGCGCGATTTCGCCAAGCTCTGCCGGGCCCTGCTCGCGGCCCATCCCGAAACGCTGCAATACACGTCCACCACCGTGAAGGAATTCCGGCCCGCGCCCAAGCAGTTCGTGATGCGCACGCACAACCATCTGCTCGGCAACGTGCCCGGCTGCGACGGCCTCAAGACGGGCTATTTCACCGAGGCCGGCTATTCCATCGCCGCCACGGCCCAGCGCGACGGCGCGCGGGTCATCGCCGTCGTCATGGGCAGCGTGGACCGCAAGGTGCGCGACGCCAGGGCCACCGAACTGCTCGCCCGCGGCCTGCTGGATGCCTCCCGCGTTTCCGCGCCGCCCCCGCCGCCCGCCGTGCAAGCGCCGCCGCCGGCTCCGGCCCGGTCCGGTTCTGCCGTCGTCGCCGACGATGAGGCGCAAGGCGAAGACCAGCCCGAACCGGCCGCCGAAGAAAAGGCCGCTCCTGCGGGAAACGGCGGCTGGCTGAAGAGCTTGGGCCTCGTCCTGCTGGGCGCGTTCATCGCGGCCGTCGTGGGCATGGCGATCCAGCGCCGCCTGCTGCTTGGCCGATGAAGGTCTCCGAGTTCGACTACGACCTGCCCCCCGAACTGATCGCGCAGGAACCCGCCGCGAACCGCGACGAGGCGCGCATGCTGGTGCTGGACCGCGCCGCGCGTACGATCGAACACAGGTTTTTCGCCGATCTGCCGGCCTATTTGCGCGCCGGCGACCTGCTGGTGGTCAACGATACCCGCGTCATTCCCGCGCGCGTCTTCGGCCGCAAAGCCAAGCCGGGCACCGGTGGCAAGGTGGAGTTTCTCCTGCTGGAAGAGATCGAACCGGGCATCTGGGACGCCTTGATGCGGTCGCGCCGCCGGCCCAAGGTCGGCGAGCAGGTGATTCTCGACGAAGATCTGGCTGTCGCCACGGTGCTGGCGGACGGAGAACTGGGGCGGGTGAAGATGCGGCTGGAGTCGGCCTTGCCGTGGCTGGAAGTGCTCGAGCGCATCGGCCAGACGCCCTTGCCGCCCTACATTTCGCGCCAGGCCGCCTCGCCCGAACGGCGCGCCGCCGACAAGGTGCGCTACCAAACCGTGTTTGCGCGCGAACCTGGGGCCGTGGCTGCGCCCACCGCCGGCCTGCATTTCACCCCCGCGGTGCTCGACCGGCTCGCGGCGGGCGGCGTGGCTCGCGCGGCCGTCACGCTCCACGTGGGCATCGGCACGTTCCGGCCCGTTTCCGCCGAAACCGTCGCCGAGCACCGGATGGATTTCGAGCGCTGGCGGATTCCGGCGGACACCGCCGCCAAGGTCGCCGCCGCAAAAGCCGCCGGCGGACGCGTGGTGGCCGTGGGCACCACGAGCGTGCGCACGCTGGAAAGCGCCGCCGCGCGGCTGGAAGGCTTCGGCGCGGGGCAGGGGCGCACGGACCTGTTTATCTATCCGCCCTACGACTTCAAGGTCGTGGACGCGCTGGTGACCAACTTCCACCTGCCGAAATCCACGCTCATCATGATGATCAGCGCCTTCGCCGGCCGCGAATTCGTGCTCGCGGCCTACCGCGAAGCCATCCGCGAACGCTATCGTTTCTACAGCTACGGCGACTGCATGCTGATTCTCTGAGCGCCTGACGTTGTCTCGAATCGGGCTTGCCAAACGGCGCCGACTCGCGAAAACTCCCTTCCCTGCATTATGGCGCAAGCGGTTTCCAACCCGGAGCGGGCAAAGTTCTATTTCCCGGAACTGGACGGCTTGCGTTTTGTCGCTTTCCTGCTGGTGTTCATCCACCACGCGCCGGCGTTTGGTCCGCCGGCCTGGCGGTTCCTCCATGAATTCGGCTGGATCGGCGTCGATCTCTTCTTTGCCTTGTCGGCCTTCCTGTTCGTTAAACTGCTGTCCAAGGAATTCGAGCGGACGGGAACCATCTGCATCTGGAAATTCTATGTCCGGCGCGGATTGCGTATTTGGCCCATCTACGCGCTTTATTGCCTGTTCGTCATGGCGTGGGCCGCCGCCGCGGGCGAAGTGCGTTTCTGCTCCTGGCGCGGCTTGGGGCTGCTGACGTTCACCGACAACGTTCTCTCGGCGCTCCGGGGATACAACCCGATTGCCTTTACCGAACACCTGTGGACCATTTCCTACGAGGAGCAATTTTATCTCTTCATCCCGCTGCTGTTGCTGTTTCTATTTCGGTCGTCCCGCGCCCGCGACGCGGAATTCCTGGGGGGGCTGGCCGCCGGGTTCCTCGTCGTGCGGGCCGCGCTGATCTGGCTGCGCGTGCCGCATCCGGCCATCTGGGTTTTGCCCGTGACCCACTTCGAATCCATTCTTCTCGGCATCGTGGTGGGGCTGGGGGGCTTGGACCGGATTCTGGCGCGGGTGCCGGCGCTGCCGGTCCTGGCGGCCGGTCTTCTGTGCGGCTGGCTCATGACGCGGATGGGATCGGTGGAAACCATCGGGTGGAGCCTGATGGTTTCCTATGCGTTGATCGGCTTGTGCACGAGCCTGGTCCTGTATTTCGTCTTCCGGACGGGCAAGGCGCGCGGGATGAAATGGCTCGCGTTCGGCCCGTTTGTCTTTCTCGGCAAAATTTCGTACGGCCTCTACTTGTTCCACTTGCTGGGCTTGGCGCTGGGCCGCCAGTTTGTCCGGCATTGGCTCCCGCGGAGCCATCTGCCCCTGTCCGAAGCCGCGGCCACGTTCGTCGTTTCGCTGGGCCTCACCATCGCCGTTGCGTCGGTTTCCTATCTCGTCGTCGAAAAACCGTTTTTGAAGCTGAAGAAGCGCTACGAAATCATCCCCTCGCGTCCGGTGTAGGCCCGCCGGCGGTCGGGCACTACCGCAGGGCTTTGTGGGCGGCGGCCAGTTCGGCCCTTTTCGCGGGCGACACTTCGGGATAGGCCAATTCGAGGGATTCGAGGGCGTCGACGATGGCGGCGGCGACCATCAGGCGCGCATACCACTTGTGGTCGGCGGGGATCACGTACCACGGGGCGTGGGGCGCGGCGGTGCGGCGAATCGTGTCCTCGTAGGCGCGCATGTAGTCGCCGAAGCGTTCGCGCTCCGCGACGTCGGCGGCGGAGAACTTCCAGTTGCGGTCGGAGTCGTCGATGCGCCGCAGGAAGCGGCGCTTCTGTTCCGCCGGCGACACGTGGAGGAAAAACTTGCGGATGAGGAAGCCGTTGCGGGCGAGATAGCGCTCGTAGGCGGCGATGTCCTCGAAGCGTTCGTCCCAGATCCGTTTCGTGACGCACCGCGGCGGCAGCTTCTGCCCGGCGAGGAATTCGGGGTGGACGCGGACGACGAGGGTTTCCTCGTAGTAGGAGCGGTTGAAGATGCCGATGCGCCCGCGCTCGGGAGCGACGCGCATGCAGCGCCACATGTAGTCGTGGTCGAGTTCGAGGGCGGAGGGCGTCTTGAAGGGATAGACCTCGCACCCCTGCGGGTTGAGGCCGCTGAAGACGTGCTTGATGGCGCCGTCCTTGCCGGCGGCGTCCATGGCCTGGAAGATGAGCAGCACGCCCCAGCGGTCCTGGGCGTAGAGCTTGTCCTGCAGGGCGGCGAGCCGTTCGACGCCTTTCGCCAGGAGCCGTTCGGCGGCCGGGCGGTCGCGGAAGGGGCCGGTATCGTCCGGGTCGAACTGCTTCAGGCGGAAATCCC
>JAKLIL010000055.1 GCA_022709625.1 Verrucomicrobiota bacterium | reverse complement strand
CATCGAACCGAAGAGCCCTGCAACGCAAGAGGCGCAATCGACGCAACAGATGCGCAAACGCCAGAGGGCTGTCGAGTCTTGTCCATGTGATTTACAAAACCACAGTCATGTTGAGTGGAGGCGCGCAGCGCTGGAATCGAAACATCTCGGCCGGTTGCCAAGGGCTGGCCGGCGGGACCAAGCCGAGATCCCTCGACCCGCCTTCGCGCGAGGCTGCGGCGGGCAGGCCAAGCTCGGGATGACTGACTTGGGAAGGAAAGTGGCGTTCCTCTCGCGCCTCTTGCGCCGTTTGCGTTGAGTGAATCAAAGGTGGTAGATGCGTTTGCCGCGCTCGGCCGTCGCCGGTGCGGCGCCTTTGCCTCCAACCATTGTCCACCCACCGCCAACAGCGGTTCCCGCTTGCCATTGGCAGGGGCGACGGGCACCTTGGAGGCAGGGCATGGGTTATGCCGGGCGCGGATTCCCGGTCGGGCGCGCGGCGGCGAATCCATGCCGCGAGGAGATCCGCCATGAATCGAACGATCGCGATTCTCGTCCTGTTGCTGGCGGGGGCCGGGCTGGTCGCCGCGGCCGGTGCCGAACCGGGCCAGCGCGTCCTGCCGTTTGGGTCCGATCTGGCCGGCGACCAAAAGCTGCCGCTGCCGTGGGGCGTGTCCCTCGTCGGGTATTGGCAGGACCACGGCTACGACCTGACGGACCTGACGGCGTCGTCGGCGCTGGATCCACGGATCGCCCAGGTGGCCGGGATGGTGGACCCGGCGCAGATCGATGTGGAAAACGAAGTGGCGCAGGTCGGCGTGAAGGGGGACGTTTGGCTGCTGCCGTTCCTGAACGTGTCCGCGTTGCTGGGCTACGTCGACGGCCAGACGGACATCGACTTCGGGGCGTTGCGGCGCCAGGCGGCGGCGGGAACGTGCGCGTGTTCCACGGCGCAGGAATTGTTGGCGCTGCTGGATGCCGGCCTGGACATGGACTACTCGGGCTTCCTCTACGGGGGCGGCGCCACGCTGGCGTGGGGCGTTGGCCCGGTCTTCGGGGCGCTGAACGGCATCGCAACCTGGGCCGCGCTGGAAGACGAAGCCTCGGTGCGGGCCTACATCGTCCGGCCGATCGTCGGAGTGCGCGTGGACTGCTTCACGCTGTGGACGGGAGCGATGTACCAGGATGCGGAGGAGCGGCACAAGGGGTCGCTCCAGGTGCCCGGCCTCGGGACCGTGAGCTACGACGTGAAACTGGACGAGAAGGAACCGTGGAACTGGATCGTCGGCGCCGGCTATTCGTTCTCCGAGCAGTGGAGCTTGTCCGTGGAGGGTGGCTTCGGCGAACGCACCCAGTGCGAGGCGGCACTGGCCCGCCGGTTCTGAGTGGGACGGCGGGGGCGTCGGGTCCGCGATCGAACCCGGTCACGGCCAATGCGGCTGGCCGGTTAGCCCTTCTGGGCAACGAAGAGCCAGTCCCACGGGTAGGGGGCTTGCATCCAGCGGGGCGGGGAAGCGAATTCGGAACTCCAGGGATATTCGATCTTTTCAACCTGCCGCATGTGCAGGCCCCGCCGTTTCAGGAGAACCGCCATTTCTTCCTTGAGGAAATGCTTGGTGTCGACGCGGTCGATGGGCACGACGCCTTCGTGGATGCGCGGCTTGCAGGCCGGCTGGTCGGGCCGGGGGCCGGCCCGGACGGCGCGCCGCGGCGGCACGCCGTTGCGGAGGTTCCATTCTATCAGGCGGAAATCGGCCAGCAGGCTCGATTCGAGGGCGGGCACGACCAGAACGAGATGGGCGCCGGGGCGGAGGTGCCGGCCGACGACGTCGAGCATCCGGCTGCGGTCCGCCAGCGCAGGGGAGATGACGGCGTTGACGCAGAGGGCGAAATCGGCCCGGGGCAGGCGCGCGCGCGCGGCGGCCAGATCGACGGTTCGGTACGACACGTTGGCGAGGTCGGCGTGCCGTTTGCGCGCCTGGGCAAGGCACCGGGAGGAATAATCAACGGCGAGGACCCGGCGGAACCGCTCGGCCAGCAGGGGCAGGAAGTGGCCGATGCCGCAGCCGACGTCGGTGGCCGTCTGGTTCTTGTTTCCGTAGCGCCGCACCGTGCGGGCGATGAGCCCGGAGCGGTCGTGCCCCAGCACGCTGAAGATTTCGGCCTCGTAGCTTGTGGCCAGCCGGTTCCAATAGGCGCGATCCATCATGCGGGGCCACCGAGCATTGGCCAAACTCAGTTGCCGAGGGCGCCGTGGGCCTGGAGGAATTCGACCACGGCGGCATGGCCGTCTTTGGCGGCCAAATGCCGGGCGGTCTTGCCGTATTCGTTGGCAAGGTTGATGTCGGCGCGGTGTTCGACGAGGCACTGGACCATTTGCAGATGGCCGGCCTTGGCGGCCGCCATCAGCGGGGTGCGGCCGGTCTTGTTGCGGGCATCGACGTTGGCGCCTTGGGCAAGCAGGTAGCGGACGACCTCGAGATGGCCGCCGATGGCCGCCAAGAGGAGGGGCGGGCTACCTTCTTCCCCGGCGGCGTCGACGTTCGCGCCGTGCTCGACGAGGCAGCGGACGGTTTCCAGGCACCCCGCGCGGGCCGCTCCCATCAGCGGCAACTGGCCGTGCGAGTTCCGGGAATCGATCGCGACGCCGCGCTCCACCAGCAGCCGCACAATGTCCAGCCGTTTGCCGCTGGCGGCCAAGTGGAGGGGCGGATTGCCGTCCTCGCCCTTGGTGTTCAGGTCCGCGCCGTGGTCGGCGAGAATGCGGACGATTTCCAGATGGCCCTGGAGGGTGGCCCACATGAGCGCGGTCCAGCCGTTGTTGTTGCGGGCGTCGACGTCTGCGCCGCGGGCGACCAGATCGCGCACGAGCTCGAAATTCCCCTTGTTCGCGACGGCCATCAGCGCGGTCCAGCCGGTTTTGTTGCGGGCATCGACCGGGACGCCGCGGTTCAGCAGGGACTGGATCGTTTCGGCGTCTTCCAGATTCGCGGCCTTGACGAGCGCTTCGCTGTCCGGATGGTCCATGGGCAGGCAATCTAGCATGCCGAGGCCGGCCAACGCAAGGCGGGCCCGGCCGCGCGGCAGGGCAAACGCATCAAAACACTCCGAAATCCGCATCGGACCGAACAGCCCTGTAACGCAAGAGACAAAAAGATGCGCAAACGCCAGAGGGGTAAAACCCCACGGGTCATGTTGAGTGGAGGCGCGCAGCGCCGGAATCGAAACATCTCGGCCAATTGCCAAGGGCTGGCCCGCGGGCCCCAGCCGAGATCCCTCGACGCGGCGACAGCGCCCCGGAGATTCGCTAGCGGTCGTCGGCGGGATAGCCGACGGTCTGGGCAAAGACGATCCGCTGGGAATCGGCCAGATGGAGCGCGCGGGCGAGGGCGTCGCGGTCCACCATCCCCCGCACCACCGTGCCAAGTCCTTCGGAGGCGCAGAACAGATAGACGTTCTGGGCGATGAACCCGATGTCGGCGCCGGCGTAGAGCGCCTGGTCCTGCGGGTCGGCGCCCTGCATCCGGGCCATGTCGGCCACGTAGACCAGATTGAGCGGGGCTCCGGCGACGAACGCCTGCGGGCCGGTCAATTGGCGCAGATCGTTGGTAGCGACTGCGACGAGGCGGTTGCCGGCGGCGTCGTAGCGGAAGGTTCCGGTGGCCATGACCGCGTAGATTTCCACCTCCTGCCAGTTGCGGGCCGACGGGGCCGTGCGCTTGCCGGATTCGGGCCGGTTGACACCGAAGGCCGCCCACAGGAGATCGGCCAGCATCTGCTCCGGCAGGGGCTTCGGGCTGAAGGCGCGGGTCGATTGCCGCGTCTTCAAGGCCTGCAGCAGGGGCATGCCGCCCGCCATGCGCGGTTTGGGCAGTTCAAGGTCGGCCGGCTCGACGGCCGCGGCGCCGTAAGCCAAGGCGAGCAACGCGAGGCCGGCGATTCGGGTGGCGGTTCGGATGGCAGGCATGGACTTCTCCCTGATTCCACGAAAAAGAATACACCGGCATGGCCGTTGCCGAAAAGGCCCAAGAAGAAGAATGTGTTGCGGCCGAGGCGCTACTTGGCCAGCCAAATGCGGTCGAGTTCGAGGTGGAAGGATTCGGACTTGCCGTTGCCGATGAGGATTTGCAGGCGGGCGAGGGTGCGGCCGGGGTAGTTGGGCCGGTCGAGGCGGTCGCCGTGGCGGATGGCGTACATGTCCGCGAAGGGAATCTCGACGACTTGCCATTCGCCGCTGGTGTCGAAATCGCAGGCGTAGGAGTGGCGGGCATTTTTCGCGGCATCGACGCGGAGCTGGTAGCGCTTGCCATCGCCCTTGAGGCCGAGGCAGACCGCGCGGCAGGCGGACATGTCGAGGGCGGCATAGTCGCACTGGATGGACGCGAAGCCGCCGCCGTTCTCGAGGGAAACATCTCCGGAAAAAACGGCGTTGCCGGCCTCGTCGATGGCCAGGGCGCTCTGGGAAAGGCCGCCCATGACGTCGTCGTTCTCGATGTGCCAGCCCGCGAGGCCGGCATCGCGACTGAATTGGACGAGAGGAAGTTCTGCGGTGGGCGCGTCGGCGCCCGGCGCGGGCGCGCGGACGGCGCAGCCCGCCGCGACGCCCCAGGCCATGGCGAGCAATGCGAGGCGGGCGATTCTGGCGGCGGTTCCGATGGCATTCATGGGGCGCCTCCTTGGTTCTGCGAGAGAATACGTCGGCAAGGGCGGCGCCGGAAAGAAAGAAAACGCCCGCCGGATTCGGCGGGCGTCTTTACAAGTGTTTTAAGAATCTCAACTGCGGCTGGCAATCAGGATGCGGTAGTTCCAGCCGCCGTTGTTGTCCCACAGCGTATAGCCGTTGGGCAGGGTGTAGAAGATGGCGTATTCGACTTCGGCCTTGCCGCCGGCCAGCAGGCTTTTGCCGTTCCAGGCCGCGGGACCGATGTAGGTGTTGCCGAGGACGCCGGCGGGCACGATGTCGATGCCCCACTGCTCGGAGCCGTCCGCGCGGGTGTATTCATACTTTGCATAGCTGTACTTGACGGTCTTCCAGACGTCCGGGGTCCAGACCACGCCCACGGTCTTGTGGTAGGACCAATTCGGGACCTTGACATCCATCCACACGCTGATGTCCTCGTACCATTGCTGTGCGGGCGGGATGGTCGAGGAAACCCAAGACCCATGGCCCAGGAGACCGAGATCGCCGGCCAAGGCATTCCCCGCAACGACCATCAACAAAGAGATCGCAACCATCGTCTTGCTTAACTTCATGGAGTCCTTTTGTTTTGTTTTTTGATTTTCCAGTTCTAGGATAGAACGGTTTACTAAATCGGTTTACTTCTACGGTATGCCTCCCTACATGTAAAGCGGGATTTGAAACTATTTTTCCATTTTCTTAACTATATTGCCTGGAGGGCATTGCAACGACAAAGCCGATTTCTTTCGGCTTGCGATTGAGCCAAATTCGGCCAGTGGAATGGGCACAAGTGATCCGTGGACAGCCAAAAAGTGATGGCGATTTGGTTTGGCAATCAGGATGAAAACGGCATCACGGGTATGCCGTTTGGCCCGGCGGCGGCGTGGTCCGGAACGGTTCGGGAGCCGCCGGATGGAAAGGCCCGCCGTGCGAAAATACGGGCGCCAAGTCCCGCTGCGTTTCCCGAAAAATGGTTTCCGTTTCCTGCATGAGGCGGGCGACGGCCGCGGCGTCCTCCAAGCCGAGGGACCGCGCCAGCTCCGTCAACCGGTATTGCCGATCGGCCTGGTTGAGCTGGAGCACGGCGCCGATGAGTTGCTGGATTTCTCCCGTCAGCGCGGCCTTGTCCGCGTCGGTGGTGGCTTGCTCCATTTTCGTTTGCGCCGTTTCCAGCGCCGTCATCTTGGCCTCGAGTTGCACGAGGATGGCGAGTTCGTTGGTGTCGGTCGTGGCTTGCATCCGGTCCACCAGGCGTTCGCCTTCGCGGACCATCGCTTCGTCTTGCTGCGCCTTCAGCCGGGCGATTTCCCGTTCGGCCCGGGCCAGATCGGGCAGGGAACGGCCGGCGACGGGTTCCGCGCTTTCCGGAGCCGAAGGCGTCGAGGTTGCCAGGGGCGGTTCGGCGCGCCTCGGGGCGGAATCCGGCGCCGCGGCGAGCATTGACGGGGTCGCGGGCGGAGCAGGTTCCCGTTGCTTTCTCTCCAAGGCAATCTGGAGGGCTCGGAGTTCCGCACGGGCGGCCGCCAATTCCGCCGAGTTTCGGGAGTGGGCCCGGAGGGCCGTCGCCAGACCGCCAACGCAGGCGCCGGCCACGGCCGCAAGAACCAAAGCCGCCAGCCAGCGGTTTTGCGTCATCGATGCCATCTCCTTTGCCGTGAGGCGGCCTGCGCCCGGCAAGCCATCGATTCACAAACCTCGCGATGCGCGTCGTCTGTGGTCCGTGCCGCGCGGGATAACACCGAATCCTGCCGCCAGAAGCGAGTGGCCTATTTCTTTTCGGCTTTGGACTTGCGCTTGATGTCCTGGGCGTGGGCGCGCTTGTAGGATTGGATGTCCTTGAAGCGGCCTTTGCTGTCCCGGACCGCGTAGAGTTTTTTGCCGGACGAACTGCGCAGCGTCGTACGCGTGACCATGTTTCCACTCCTTTCCCCGCGGGCGGGGCAAGGCTGCGCTCAGCGGGCCTTGCCCGGCGCGGGGAGTTCCTTATTTCTTGCCGAGAACGCTCTTAATCAGGCCGACGATCGCGAGCACAACGCCGCCGCCGACGCCGCCGCTGGCCACGCTGCCGAGGATTTGTTTCCAATCGCCGGTGCCAATCGGCAACTCCGTGAACTTGGCCAGCAGTTGCGCGCCGCCGGCGCCGCCAATGACGCCGGCAACGGAATTAAGCAGGGTGCCCAAAGAAAGTTTCTTCATCAGTGAACCGGCGAGGTTCCCGCCGACGGCTCCGCTGATCAGTTGGATAATCCAGGGCAATGCGTTTTCCATCATCGTTCTCCTTGTTGTTTGTTTTCGGCACCCCGTCCGGCATGCCGTCCGGGGTTCCGATCGGAGATAGTCCTCCGCGGGTGGGCGCATGTCCAGCCATTTTCCCGGTCCCCGCCGGGCGGCGTTTCTAGCGCTGGACGGCTTGGATGGCTTTCAGCACCCGTTCCGGCGTGAAGGGAAACTCGTAGAGGCGGGCGCCGGTGGCGTTGTAGATGGCGTTGGCGAAAACGGGCGCGGGCCCGTTGATGCAGATTTCGGAAACGGACTTGGCGCCGAACGGGCCGGTGTCCTCGTAGGAGCGGCAGATGATGGTCTGCAGGGGCGGCTTGTCGCGCATCGAGAAGATGTGGTAGTCGGCGAAGGAGGGGTTGGTCATCCGGCCGTTCTTGAACAGGTACTGTTCGGTGAGGGCGTAGGAGATGCCGTTGAGGGTGCCGCCTTCGGTCTGGCCTTCGCAGAGCAGCGGGTTGATGGGGGTGCCGCAGTCGATGGTGGAGACGTACTTGAGGATCTTGACGTTGCCGGTCCACGTGTCCACCTCGATTTCGGCGAAGTGGGCGGCGAAGGGCGGCGGGGATTTTTCGGTGATGTGCGAGCCGGTGCCGATGATCTGGTACTGGTTCTGCTGGTAGAGGGAATAGAGGGCGATGTCGCCGTAGCTGACCTTCTTGGCGCCGTCCTTGCTCTGCACGTGGGAATCCTTGCAGAGGACTTCGCTTTCGGGGAGCTTGAGCATCTCGGCGCCGGTATGGAGGATCTGGCGCTTGGCGTCGGCGGCGGCCTTGCGGGCGGCCTCGCCGGAGAGATAGGTGGTGGACGACGCGTAGGCGCCGACGTCGAACGGGGTCATGTCGGTGTCGGACGAGTACACGATCATCTTGTCGGTGGTGGTGCACAGTTCCTCGGCGGCGATCTGGGCGAGGACGGTGTCGGAGCCGGTGCCGAGGTCGGTGGCGCCGACGAGCAGGTTGAAGGAGCCGTCGTCGTTGATTTTGATGGAGGCGCCGCCCATGTCGATGTGGGGGATGGAGGAGCCCTGCATCAGGCAGGCCATGCCGAGACCGCGGCGGTAGCGGCCGGTTTTTTCCCGCCAGTCGGCGCGGTTTTGCCAGCCGATGGCAGCAGCGCCCTTCTCGATGCACTCGTCGAGCGCGCAGGAGCCGATGGTCATCGGCAGGCCTTCCTTGCCTTCGCCGAGGGCCTGGAAGACGGGAGACCCTTCGCCGACCTGGATGTGGTTCTTTTGGCGAAAGACGAGAGGATCCATGCCGATGGCTTCGGCCATCTTGTCGACGGTGGACTCCATGGCGAAGAAGGCCTGGGTGGCGCCGAAGCCGCGGTAGGCGCCGCCGACGGGCAGGTTGGTGTAGTAGACCTTGCCGAGGAAATGGATGTTTGCGCAGCGGTAGAGGGGCAGAACCTTGGAGCCGCAGCAGGAGACGACGGTCAGGCCGTGGCCGCCGTAGGCGCCGGTGTTGTTCCAGCAGTCCATGCCGATGGCGGTGATGGTGCCGTCCTTCTTGACGCCGGTGCGCAGGCGGATGCGGATGGGGTGGCGGGTGCGGCCGGTGCGGAAGTTCTCCTCGCGGGTGAACTGCCAGAACACGGGGCGCCCGGTGCGCAGGGCGAACATCGCCACGACGTCCTCGAGCAGGATTTCCTGCTTGGAACCGAAGCCGCCGCCGATGCGGGGCTTGATGACGCGGATTTTCTGCACGGGAAGGCCGAGGGTCAGGGCGACAATGCGCCGGCAGTGGAAGGGCACCTGCGTGGAGGTGGTCAGGACGACGCGACCGGCGGAATCGATGTGCGCCAGGGAGGTATAGGGCTCCATGGGGCAGTGCTGCGCGTAGGGGGTTTCGTAGACGTCGTCGAAGGTGAAATCGGCCTCCTTCATTCCCTTCTCGAAATCGCCGGCCTCGCAGCCGACCTTGGCGACGAGATTTTCCTTGGGCTCGTAGGGAATCGGGATGGGGACGTGGGCTTCGGGTTCGTCGTGGATGACGGGCGCGCCCTTGGCCATGGCTTCGTCGATGGTGAACACGGGTTGGAGCAGCTCGTATTCGACATGGATGGCGGCGAGGGCGGCCTCGGCCTGGGCGGCGGTCTCGGCGGCGACGGCGGCGACCCGGTCGCCGACGTAGCGGACCTTCGCATCGAACATGAAGGTGTCGTAG
>JAKLIL010000054.1 GCA_022709625.1 Verrucomicrobiota bacterium | reverse complement strand
CGGGAAATCCGCCGCGCCGCCGTCGGCAGTGCCCGTCAACGTGATGTCATCCACGTTGTAGTAATAGCCGTAGTACTCGAGGGAGGAGACCGCCTGGAGCTTGACCGCGGTCGTGCCCGGCGGCACCGCGATCTGGACGGTAGCGATGCCGGTGGGCGTCACGCCGCCGGCCGTGGGCGCCACGGTGCGGGACACGCCCGCCGTGGTGGCGGCGACGCCCGTGGCGGTAAAGGACCACAGCGCGCCCGTGATGCTGCCGCCTTTCAGTTCATTGCCCATCACGGTCAGGTCCGCCTCCGCCGGATACTCCCCCCCGTCCAGCCCCAGGAACACGCCCAGGGTTTCGGACGGGAACATGCCATAGCCATCCTCGGGATATTCCGTCGTGGCCGAGAGGTGCAGTTCCACCACCACGTCCGAATAGGCGGAGACATCCACTTCTTCCAGTTCCAGGGTTTCGCTGAGCTCTTCCGTATTGCCCGGCTGCCAGGAATAGCTGCCGGTGCGGATGCGCTGGTTCGCCGGGGTGTCGCTGGCGCCCGCCGTGTTCAGGATGAAGTTGGCGGCGACTACACCCCATGTATCGTTCGCCGAGCCTTCGAAGCCCTGGAACGCGATCTCGACGGGCTCGCTGCCGTCGCCGACGGTGATCTGGACGGCGGCGCTGTTGGTGCCGTCGTTGTCCACGGCCCAAAAGGTCGTCGTATAGACGCCCATGGGTCCGGCATTCGCCCAAGTAAAGGTGCTGCTGGCGCTGCCCGTGTTCGTCGCTCCGGCAAAGACGGCCCCCGCCGGCAGCCCCGTGGCGGACAGGACGATCTGGTCGTTGTCCACCGCATCGGTGGCGGTAACGACAAAGGACAGCGTATTGCTCCAGACGACGATCTTGCTGCCGATGGATTCGATAACCGGCGGCTGATCCGTCAGCGCCACTTCCGAAATGTCCGCGTTGTCCACGCCTTCGAAGCTGGGATTCGCCGTTCCGCCATAGGAGTCGCGGTACCCCTTGAACTTGATCAGCTTTTGGAAGTTCCCCGGATTGGAGGCCAGCCCCCACGCCTCGCGACCGCCATCGCTCAGTAAAACGACTTGCAGGCAGTTGGCAAAGGAGGTTTCGGTGGGCGAGTCCGCACAGCTCACCGCGTAGTCGCCGGTCCACGGGGCTTCGAAGTTGTCGTAACGTCCGCCGACGATGTAGCCCTGCGCATAATATTCCGTGGTGCCGCTGGAGAGCGCGCGGGCTTCCGCAATCGTATAGGGATCGCTGATCGTTCCAGAACCGGCCAAAGCCAACGAACACAGGACAAAGAACGGCACAAGGGCCCGACAGACTGTTCTCATGATTGCTTCCTTCTCGTCTTGGCCCGTTGTGAACTGCAACCGCCCTCCATGGACGGACAGGACAACATGGCCACCAATAGTCCATGATGCTTGACGACTCGAGACCCCGCAAAAAGATAATCGCGCCGCAGAAGAAGCGTTCTACCGTTCGCCGGCAATCGGGGCTGGCGACCGCACCCGGCGCACGGCAAGCCAAGCGAATCGGCGGCCCTCGCCGCGGCGCCAAAGCCGAAGGACATGGCGTGGATCGGCTGCCTGCCCGCATATCGTCCCATCGTTGACACTCCTCGAATCCCTTCGCTATCTTTGCCGACAGCCAGAACGATCATTATGGACATAACCATCTTGGAATACCATCCGGAAGTCCGAGAGGCGCTGGCGCAGCGCCGCCCCGTCGTCGCCTTGGAAAGTACGCTGATCACGCACGGGCTGCCCTATCCCGTGAATCTGGAGGTGGCCAGCGCCATGGAAAAGGCGGTGCGGGACGCCGGCGTCGTCCCGGCCACCATTGCCGTTTTGCAGGGCCGAATCACGGTGGGCTTGACGCCTGACCAATTGGCCTATTTGGCCCGCGCGCGCGATGTCCGGAAATGCAGCCGGCGGGACTTCCCGATTGTGCTGGCCCGTAAAGGCGATGGCGCCACCACCGTGGCCGGGACGATGATTGTCGCCCATATGGCAGGCATCCGGGTTTTCGCCACCGGCGGCATCGGCGGAGTGCACCGGGGCCATCCGTTCGACGTCAGCGCGGATTTGCTGGAACTGGCGCAGACTCCGGTGGCCGTGGTATGCGCGGGAGCCAAAGCCATTCTGGATCTGCCCTTGACGCTGGAAGTGCTGGAGACGCACGGCGTGCCGGTCATCGGCTACCGCTGTTCGGAATTTCCCGCCTTTTACACCCGGAGTTCCGGCCTGCCTGTGGATGTCCGCTGCGACACCTGCGAAGAAGTCGCCGCCATCGTTCGCGCGCGCGAAGCGCTCGGGTTCCATACCGGCACGCTGGTGGCCGTTCCGATCCCGGAGAAGGACGAACTGCCGGCGCCGGTGGCGGAAAAAGCCATCGCGCATGCCTTGCAGGAAGCGGAAGCGCGCGGCGTGCGGGGCAAAGAAGTCACGCCGTTCCTGCTGGCGCGCGTCAGCGAACTGACCCACGCGGAAAGCCGCACGGCCAACGTGGCGCTTCTGGAAAACAACGCGCGCGTGGCGGCGCACATCGCCATGGCCTTGGCCGCCCCGGCGTAAGCGTTGACGGGATGCGCGGCCGACCGGCGGCAAATGCCGGCGGCCGGGCGTAGCCGCGGAGAGACCCCGCCGGGCTATTCGGGGGGATAGACGGTGACCTTGTAGAACCGCTTGTTGGTCGGCGCAATGGGATCGGTCCAAGACTCGATGCCGCCGGTGCCTTGGATGCGGTCGGCGGGACCTTGGAACCACGTGGGCGCCACCAACCCGTTGGTCGCATACCACACCAGATATTCGCGTTCGGTGCGCGTGGCGAACCGCACCACGAAGGTCGCGTTCGTGCGGCCGATGGAGGTCACGTCGAAGGTCGAGTTCGGATCCTTGGGATCCAGATTGGCGACGTAGGCCTCCTTGAGGTTGTTGACGCCGTTGGCGGCCATGGTGGTGTTCACATTCACCGTCGCGGGGTCGAAGCCATTGTCGCTCAGCCAGGAATAGGGCACGCCGTTGTTGAACTTTTCGCCGGCCGCTTCAAAGCCAAGCGCGAACGTGAACGTGCCGCTGCCGGAAAGCTCGACCTGATGGGTCTGCGCCTGGTTGCGCATGCGCCGGGTGTCGAGCCCTGCGCCGTCGATGGCGTTCGTGTTGAACTGGGCGGTATAGGCGCCGCCGTAGGCCACCAAAGCCGAGACGGTACGGTCGGGCTGGCCGTTTGCCAGAGTCATGACCCCGCCGCTATGCTGTTCGTTGCCAAGATACTGTTGGCCGTGCACCAGCAATCCTTCGAGGTCGGGCGACAGGCCGCTGCGCACGTACAAGGCGCCCAGCGAAGCATCGACGGCGTACTGTACGTTGAACCAGGCCGAGGTGTTCACGAGCGTGACGGTCTTGACGATTTTGTTGTCGGCGGAACGGATCTGCCAGCCGCCGGCCACGGCGGTGCCGGCATAGAGCACGTTGGCGTAACTGGTCTTCGGCGTGGCCGCGTACCAGTCCTTGAGGGCGGACGTGCGATAGGCGCCGACCGTGCCATTGACCGTGTCGCCTTCCCCTTCCCATTCGGTTTCGGACCCGGCCCAACTCAGCAGGTTGCCGACCGTCTGGAAGGCCAAGCCCGTGGCGTCGTCGCGCACCCAGGCGGCCGCCATGCGCCCGCCCAGCCGCTCGAACACGGCGAAGGCATGGCGGTTGTAGAGCAGGTATTCGTTCTCGCCGTCGAGATCCACGTCTTCCTGCGAGGTTTGCGCCGTGACCAGCGCGGCCGCGTTGGTCAGCCACTGCTGCACGCGCCCGTAAACGGCCGCCTTGCGGCTTTGCGCCTGCGCAACCGCGGCGAAACCGGCCAAGGTCTTGTTGGTAGCGTCGGGGACGATGTACCGCCCGTCGCTGTACTTCGCCATGTCGCCGAGGTTGCCGCTGTGGAAGGCGGTCTCGAACGTCGAGGCATGCAGGACGCCGCGGGCCAGCCGGGCCAAGCCGTCGGCCGACACGGCGCGCACGCGGGACCACGCCTGCGACACGACGCCGCCCGTATAGAGCATGCCATAGGCGTTGGGCATGGGCACGCCCGGCCGGTTCTCGAAGACCTTGTTGAGCAGGCCTTCCTCCAGTCCCGACCCCAGGTACCAGTTGTCGTAGTTTAACCGGGTCATGTAGTTGACGTAGTTGTGCGACGTCTTCACGGCGCCCGGCGACGCGCGGTTTTCGACGTACCACGCCTGCCCGTGGCCGTCGCCGTCGAGATCGATGTCGCCGCGCAGGATGCTTTCGAGCGTCACCATCTGGATCCACGGATGGTTGGCGATCCAGACCAGGTTCCGGTCGTAGGCGTCGGCCAGGCTCTTGCTGCTGAAATCCTCCCAGTTGCCCAGCAGCGTGACCACCTGGTCCCAATCGCCCCGAGCCATGAAGTTGAACTGGCGGCGGAGGGCGGCGGACAGCCCGCCGTCCTGGTTTTCGTAGCGGTGGTCGTTGGCGTTGTTGTTGATCGCGAAGGTGTCCACCCCGTCGATCCGGTTGATCTGGAAGCCGCGGGTGCCGAGGGCGGCGGTTCGGCCGTACCAGCGGAACAGGTGCTCCATCTGGTCGAGCACCGTTGCCCGGAAGCCCAAACCGGCGATCTTGCCGAATACGTCGGCGTCGAGCACACGCTCGGGCGTCCAGAACACGGAATTGGAGGTGATGTCGACGCCGTAGATCGATTCGAGGAACTCCGTGGCCAGCGCCACGTTGTCGGCGGTGTATGGCGCCGTGAAATACGGCAGCATGTGGTCGGAGAAGGTGCTGGCCAGCAGGGCAACCGTGCCGGTGGCGGCCAGGCCGGCGATGCGGGCGTTGAAGGCCGGCCCGTCGCGCCAGGGCTTGCCGGCCGCCGGATCGGCCTGGGCCCATTGGAGGGCCGACGCCAAGGTCGGCGTGACGTGGAGATTCAGCGGCAGCTTGAGGCTTTGGTGCGCGTCGAGCACGCGGTAGTAGCCGGCCCCGGCGCCGTTGTTGATCAAATCCTGGACGACGCTGCCCGGCTGGATGGCCTGGTTGCCGTGCACGATCATCGCGAGATGGGCCCGGTTGGGGCGGTTGTTGCCGCGAATCCACTGGCGCAGCACGCTGCCGTTGCCTTTGAGCCCGTCTTGCGAATTCCAGTCGTCCTCCGCGAGGTAGTCGTTCAGGATGCTGTCGCGGACGTCGCTGCGGCCGCCGATGTCGCCGGGTCCCTGCGGCGAATCCGCCGTACCGTCCTTCACGGCGAACACCTGGAAATTCAGTACGGCCGGATCGCCGATGTAGCCCACGTCCGCCAGCGCCTGGCGGTCGATGGCGAATTCCATTGCGTCCAAGGCGGAGTTGTAGTGCGCCCCAAGGTAATAGTTCTCGCGGCCAACGACGCCGCCGAAGGCATACAGGTCGTCTGTGAAAGCGCTGGTGTTCTGGGCGGCGTTCCCATCCACGTAGACCCGCCCGCGCGCGAAGTCGTAGGCGGCGACCACCAGTTCCCAGCGCATGTCGGTCAAGGTGTCCACATCGTCCGGCAGCACGCGTTCGCCCCGGTCCGGATTGCCGCTGTCGATGACCACGTAGACGTCGAGGTTGCGTTCTTCGGCGTAGGCCTGCAGATCGTTGAAATCGACGCGGAAGTAGAACTTGCCGTCGCCGCCGTTGGCCACGGCGCCGCCGTCGCGGGTGTAGAAGGCGACCAGGTCGCGGGATTCGTCGAACCCGTCCCAGCCCAGATAGACGTCGCCCCGTTCGGCATTGGGCCCCTCGCCCTCGAAGTAGTCCAGCGCGCGCAGGTCGTTCCAATTCCAGTCCTGGAATTCTTCGTAGACGTTGGCGCCGTTGAGTTGGGCGATCACCGGGCCCGCGCCGATGGTGATGGAGCCGGGCGGCTTGGGCACGTTGACGTCGATGCGCGGATCGGTGCCCGCGGACTGGTGCTGGGCGTTGCTGACGCCGCTGCCCGTCAAATCGCCGTCTCCGCCCTGCTGGCTGTTGGTGGCGTTCAATTGGCCCGTGCGCAGGTTGTACCAGCCGTCGTCGAACGGATTGAGGCCGTAGCGCGTTTCCCAGCCGTCGGCCAAGCCGTCCGCGTCCGTGTCCCGGGAGAGCGGGTCGGTTTCCAGATACAGCACGCGCGGCCATTTGTTAGTGTTCTGCCAGACGCCGCCGACCTTGCGCGGCCGGCCAAAGTTCGCGAAGAGCGCATTGGTGTTGATGGCGCGCGAGGCGAGATTCGAGACCCCGGCGGCGGCCAGGGCCGTCTGGCTGGCGGCGTCCATTCCCAGCAGGTATTGGGGATTCGCCGCGACGTTGAAGACGGCGGTCGTGCCCGCGGGATACAGCAGCAGCATGTCCACGCGCCCGTTGGCGTTGGAGTCGGAAAGCCCGTCGCTCATGCCGTCGCCGAGGGTGTCGGCGGCGTTCGGATCGGTCTCGAGATAGCGCGCGTTGGCCGGCAGGGCGTTGCGATCGACCCGGGAACTGTTGTACTCCATGGGCAACGCCAAGTCGCGGTTTTCGAACCAGCTCCGGAGCAGGTTCGTTACTGCGTTCTGGGCGTTCACGAGGCCAACCTCGACCCGTCCGTTGCGGTTTAGGTCTTCCACGGCGTCGCCGAGCTGGTCGGAATCCGTGTCGGCGTTGTTGGGATCGGTCTGGGAGCCGCCGATTTGGTCCGTGCGCGCATTGTTGATGTTGTAGCGCGGGTGCGCCCAGTTGGCCGCCTTGGTGTTGTAGACGGGCGGACCGCGGTCGCCGATGAAGTTGCGCCAGCCGTCCCCGTTGGTGTCGGCCGCGGGATCGGTGTCGTCCAGCGGTCCGCCCCAGCCCAGTTCGAGGCCGTCGGGCAGGCCATCGCCGTCGGCGTCCGGCGACAGCGGATCGGTGCGGCCGCTGAGGGTCCACATGTGCATGTCGCCGTTGTTCCAGGTTTCGGAATTGGATTCCGGCAACTCCACCAGATCGGTCTCGAAGGCGTCGTAGAGCCCGTCGTCGTCGTCGTCGCGGTCGTCCGGATCGCCGGCCACCACCTGGCGCAGCATCACCCGCGTGGTCCGCTGGGCCGTGCCCTCGACCGTGGCCGGATTGCCGTTGGTGTCCATGTTGGCCACCAACACGTAGGTGCCCGCCTGCAGGTTGGTCCACAGGAACTGCCACAGCAGGCCGTTGCCGACCGCGGTCGGATTGCCCGTGATCCGCCGCGCCGGCAGGTTGGAGGCCGTCGGCCCCGGATAGGGCCGGGTCAGCGTGAGATAATTGTTCGACGGAACCACGCCGACCACGACGCGGTTGGTGCCGATCTGCAGGACGCTGCCGGCGGACACCTCGGCTTCGAACGTCGTGCCGGCGCCCAGCACGGCGGTGCCGTTGGACGTCACCGCCACCGTGCCGGTCAGGTCGTTCGTGGATGCCGGCACGGGCGCCGCGTAGCCCGGCGTGCCGGCAAAGTCGATCCAGACCGATTTCGCCTCCGGCCCGGTCTGCACGCTAATGTTGTGCTGGCGGTCCGCGGGCGTCGGCGCGGACACATCGGGCAACACCACGACGTAGGGATCGCCGTTGATGTCGAATTCGGGCGGATCGACGATTTGGACGGTGGGCGCGCCCGAACCCGTGGGCACGCGCACGCGGCGCTCGGCGTACAGCGAGAGGCCGCCCCCGCCGGCGTTGGTGTGGGCCACGGAAATCAGGTGCGGATAGTTCGGATCGCCGTTGAAGAGATCGGGCAGCGGAAACGCCAACTCGTGGTTTCCCTCCCCGTGCCAGATCAGATACATGTTGGTGCGGCTCTGGACCACGCCGTTCAAGTACGTCAGGAACCGGTTGCGAACCGTTTCCTCGGGGGTGTCGCCCCACAGGGCACGGCTGAACTCCACCTTCACCACGTAGCCGGCCGAAACCGTGTCGCCGTCCCGTTGCGGCCAGGCCACGTTCATGCGGTAGTCCGGGCCACGGGTCGCCACCGCGCGCTGCAAGGTCGTGAAACGGCCCACCGCATCCGTCAGCAACGGGTTGGTCGCCGACGAATACTCCGCCAGCTTGACCCGCAGGGAGGCGGAACCCGACGACGGCACGTTGACGTAGTCGAAGCGCCATTCGAGCGGATAGGAGTTGGTAATCAGGATGTTGGGATTCACGCGCTGGGCCTCGACCCAGGCCACCTGCCCGCTGGCGTTCAGCCCGTTGCCGTTGGCGCTCCCGGTGGCGGCATCGTCGTTGCTGTAGTCGTCGTCGACGACGTTGTACCAAACCCGCTGCACGGTGGGGTCGGTGCGCACCACCGCCCCGTAGCGGTTGTTCGCCAAGGTGGCGTCCTGGGCCGGGTACACGATCTCGCCCGCGGGCGGCGCGGCGTCGAGATAGAACGGCTGGTAGAACGTGTTGAAGATCGCCGCACGCCGGCCGTTGCCCGCCGCCGCGCCGTCGCGCCGCAGGAACGCCCGCGCCGCCACCAGATGGAAGCCGTCGGCGAGGCCCGTGCGCTCCGCGCCGTAGTCGTTGTGGGGCCGGTAGACCGCCATGGCCGGGTTGAAGTTCTCGACCTTCCACGTGCCCATCCGCTTCGTCTTGCGGGCGATGTCCGTCCAGCTGTTCGGGAAGGGCACGTCGCCGTTTTCGGGATCCGCATCCTGCCGGACGCCGCTGACCTTGCATTTCACCCGCGTGCCGGGCGGCAGCCCCGCGATCTTGCCTTCCGACCACCAGTCGTTGGTCACGACCGTGCCCGTGCCGGGCGCGGTCACGGATAGGTTGTTGAAGTGGAAATCGCGCCGCCAGTTGTTGGTGTCGGCGGTGCCGTTGTTGTACGACCACGCCCGGAACTGGCTGATCTGCCCGGCGACCGTCCCGGCAAACGTGCGCGTGGCGCCGCCAACGGGCGTCACTTTCACCTCGTAGGCGTTCGCGGCCGTCAGGCGGAAGGCGACATCCAGGCTTTGGTCTGTCCAGGGGATGCCGGTCGGCCCGTCGGTGCCGGTGTAATTCGTGGCGCCGCCGTTGAACATCAATTCCCACAGGGTGGCCCCGCTGCCATTGCGCAGGGCCACGCCCACGGAACCGCCCGCCCCGTTCGTGGCGCCTTCCCAGATCCACCCGTTCTGCATGCGCGCGCTGAAAGTCTGGCCGGTCGCCAGCGGCGCGGCAAAGGGCCGGATGGCT
>JAKLIL010000053.1 GCA_022709625.1 Verrucomicrobiota bacterium | reverse complement strand
GCGGGAATCCGGATTGCGGGTCAGCCCCGGTTCGTGTTTGATCGTCGGTGCGGAACCCGACCGGAGGCCTTCTGACCATGCAAGATTCCCCGCCCAGCCCGGCCCATGCCCCCCGGAATCCCGCCTCCTGGATGGCGGCTCTGCGCACCCCCGACTTCGATTTCGACCAATGGGAAGCAAATCTGCTGAAGTACAGCAACGGCATTCGCTTTCCGGACGACCTCGCGATTCTGCGCATCCACCGGGCCGATTGACCCGCGGGGCAGGGCCGGATTGGGACTTGTTTTTTGGCGCCGGGGGGGTATCTTGGCGCCCTTATTATTTGATTGGAAGGGCAGAGCGCGTTCCATGGCCAAGATGAAAGAAGTCGGAGTGGCGGTGCTGGGATTCGGCACCGTGGGCGCCGGCGTGGTCGACACCCTGGCGAAAAACGGCGACCTGCTGGCCGAGCGTCTCGGCTTGCGGCTGGTTCTGCGCGGCGTGGCGGATCTCGACCTCGCGACCGATCGCGGCGTCGCGGTGGATCCCGCGCTGCTCACGACCGACGGCGCGGGATTGATCGCCCGGCCGGACGTCGACGTGGTCGTGGAGTTGATCGGCGGTACCGGCGCGGCCAAGGACTTGGCGCTGCAAGCGTTGCGGCGGGGCAAGCCCGTGGTGACCGCCAACAAGAAACTGCTGGCCGAACACGGTGAGGAAATCCACCGCGTCGCGGAGGAAAACCAGACCGAAATCCTGTTCGAGGCCTCGGTAGGCGGCGGCATTCCGATCATCAAGGCCCTGCGCGAGGGGTTGTGCGCCAACCGCATCGAAAGCATCTACGGCATCCTCAACGGCACCTGCAACTACGTCCTGACCCGGATGGAGGAGGCGCACTTGCCGTTCGAAACCGTGCTGAGAGAAGCCCAGGCGGCGGGCTTCGCGGAGGCGGACCCGAGCCTCGACATCGACGGCCACGATACCGCCCACAAGGCGGCCGTGCTGGCCTCGCTGGCCTATGGTTGCAACGTCCCCCTCGCCAAGGTGCGCGTGGCGGGCATCCGTGGGATCGCGGCGGCCGATATCGCCTACGCCGCGGACATGGGCTACCGGATCAAATTGCTGGCGCTCATCGAGGGCGGCGCGGACGGCGTCGAAGTCAGCGTGCAGCCGGCCTTGGTGCCGCACCACCACCAGTTGGCGGCGGTGGGCGGCGTGTTCAACGCGGTGCTGGTCAGGGGCGACGTCGTCGGCACCACCCTGTATTACGGTCGCGGGGCGGGCCGCGCGGCCACGGCCAGCGCCGTGGTGGCGGATTTGGCCGATGCGGCCCTGAACCTGCGCGCGGGCGGGCGCCGGCGCGATCTGAGCGCCGTGCGCGCCCGGGCCCCGGTGGTCTTCCGCGATCCAGGCGAAATCGTGGCCCGGCACTACCTGCGTTTTTCCATGCGGGACCTGCCCGGCACGCTGGCGAAGGTCGCCACCGTCCTCGGTGCGCACCGGATCGGCATCGATTCGGTCATGCAGAAGGAAGCGGCCAAGGGCGCGGCATACGTCCCGGTGATCATCGTCACCGGTCCGGCCAAGGAGCGGGAAATGGCGGCGGCGCTGGCGGAAATCGCGGCGCTGGCCGGCGTGACCGACCGCCCGACCGTGACATACCGCATCGAGGATTTCGAATAGGAAGGAGCGGACGGGCGATGGCCTTGTACGTGCAAAAATACGGCGGCAGTTCCGTGGCGGATGCCGCCTGCATGCGCCGCGTGGCGCAGCGCATCTACGATACCCGGCAGGCCGGCAACCAGGTCGTCGTGGTGGTGAGCGCCATGGGCGACACGACCGACGACCTGATCGTCCTGGCCAAGCAGGTGAACCCCGAGCCCAACGAGCGGGAAATGGACAGCCTGATGGCCACCGGCGAGATGGCTTCCAGCGCCATCCTCACCATGGCGCTGCACGCGCTCGGCGCCCGGGCCATTTCCATGACCGGCCACCAGGCGGGCATCAAGGTGGACGGCACCCATCTCAAGGCGAAGATCCAGGAAATCAATCCCAAGCGCATCCGCCACCACCTCGACCAGGGCTTCATCGTGGTTGTCGCGGGATTCCAGGGGATGAATCCGGCGGAAGACGTGGCCACCTTGGGCCGCGGCGGATCCGACACCACCGCCGTGGCGCTCGCGGCGGCCTTGAAGGCCGACCGCTGCCAGATCCTGAAGGACGTCGACGGCGTGTTCACCGCGAATCCCCGCGTGGTGCCCGCTGCGCGCAAGCTCGACGAGATCGCCTACGAGGAAATGCTGGAGCTGGCGAGCTGCGGGGCCGAAGTCCTGCAGTCGCGCGCCGTCGAGTTCGCCAAGAACTACGGCGTGGTGCTGGAAGTGTTGTCCAGTTTCGAAGTGAAACCCGGCACGCTGGTGCGGGAGGAGGACGAGGCAATGGAGCAGATGATCATTCGCGGCATCGCCGCCGACAAGAACCAGGCCAAGGCGACCCTGCTGGGCGTGCCGGACACCCCCGGGGTGGCCGCGCGCGTCTTCAAAAATCTAGCCGCCGCCAACATCAACGTGGACATGATCGTCCAGAACGTCAGCGCGGCGGGCATCACCGACCTGTCGTTCACCGTGCCCGCGGACGACGTCGCCAAGACCAAGCGGGTCATCGAGCCGCTGGTCAAGGAAATCAAAGCGGCCGGCCTGGATTTCGACGGCGCCATCGCCAAGGTCAGCATCGTCGGCGTCGGCATGAAGAGCCATTCCGGCGTGGCCTACAAGATGTTCGAGGTCCTCGCGGAAAACCGCATCAACATCGAGATGATCTCGACCTCGGAAATCAAGATTTCCGTGGTGATCCGCGCGCCGGAAGCCGATCGGGCCGTGCGCGCGCTGCACGACGCGTTCGACATGGGCGCGGCCGCCCGGCAACCGCCGGCCCGGAAAAAACCGGCGCCGCAAAAGAAGAAGTAGGACGGCGGGCCGCCGGGCCCGGGGAGTTCCGCATGAACCAGGTCATCGTCTACGATACGACCCTGCGCGACGGCGCGCAGGGGGAGGGCATCAGCTTTTCCCTGCCGGCCAAGATCCGCATCGCCCGCTGTTTGGACGAGTTCGGGATCGACTACGTCGAAGGCGGATTCGCGGTTTCGAATCCCAAGGACATGGCCTTCTTCGCCGAGATGAAGAAGGTCAAGCTCAAGCACGCCAAGCTGGCGGCGTTCGGCAGCACGCGCCGCGCCAACCTGGCGGCCGCGAAGGATCCCGGACTGGCCGCGATCCTGGAAGCCGGCACGCCCGTGGCCACGATCTTCGGCAAGAGCTGGCTGCTGCACGTCGAGCAGGTCCTCCGGACGACCCCGGCGGAAAACCTGGCCATGATCGCCGACTCCGTGCGCTATCTGAAGAAGCATGGTCTGGAAGTCGTCTACGACGCGGAACATTTCTTCGACGGCTACCGGGACGACGCCGACTACGCCCTGCAAAGCCTGGCGGTCGCGGCGGAAGCGGGCGCGGACGCGCTGGTGCTGTGCGACACCAACGGCGGCCGGCTGACGTCCGAGGTCAAGGACATCGTCGCCGCCGTGGCCCGGCGGTTCCCCGGGGCCCTGCTGGGCATCCACACCCACAACGATTCCGACCTGGCGGTCGCCAATTCGCTGGCCGCCGTGGAGGCCGGCGCGGCGATGGTGCAGGGCACGATCAACGGCTACGGCGAACGGACCGGCAATGCCAACCTGTGTTCGATCATTCCGGGCCTGGTCCTCAAAATGGGGCGCAAAACGGCCTGCGGGCCGCGCCTGGCCCAGCTCCGCCGCGTGGCGCTGCTGCTCGACGAAATCGCCGACCAGCGGCCGCTCAAAAGCCGTCCCTTCGTGGGCGAAAGCGCCTTCGCGCACAAGGCCGGCATGCACGTGGACGCCGTGAGCAAGACGACCCGGAGCTTCGAGCACGTCGACCCCGCCGCGGTCGGCAACGAGCGGCGCATCCTGATGAGCGAACTGTCGGGCGCCAGCAACGTGCGCCTGAAAACGGGCGAAATGGGCCTGGTCTTCCAGAAGGATTCGCCGGCGGTGAAGGACATTCTCCACAAGCTGGAAAACATGGAGAAGAACGGCTACCAGTTCGAATCGGCGGACGCCTCGTTCAAGCTGCTGGTGCAGAAGGTGCTTAAAAAACACGTGCCGTTCTTCGAACTGCAGGGCTTCAGCGTGGCGGTCCAGAAGATGGACGCCGCCAGCAAGGCGACGACCGTGGCCACGATCAAGGTTGCCGTCAAGGGCCAGACCGAACTGACGGCCGGCGAGGGCGACGGTCCCGTGGACGCGCTCAACGACGCCTTGCGCAAGGTGCTGCGCCGCTTCTATCCCGCCGTCGATTCCGTGACGCTCGAAGACTACCACGTGCGCATCCTCAATCCCGAAACGGCGACCAAGGCGACGACCCGCGTGCTGATCGATTCGTCCGACGGCCACGAGCGCTGGGGCACCGTCGGCGTGAGCGAAAACATCATCGAAGCCTCGTGGGAAGCCCTCGTAGACAGCGTCGAATACAAGCTGTTCCTCGACGAACAGCGCCGCCAGACCGAAAAGAAATAGCGAGCAACCCATGTCCGAACTCCCGAAAAACTACGATCCCAAGGCCATCGAACCGAAATGGTACGCCTGGTGGAAAGAAAAGGGCTACTTCCATGCCGACGCGACCCGCGGCGGCAACCCCTTCGCCGTCGTGATTCCGCCGCCGAACGTGACGGGCATCCTGCACATGGGCCACGCCCTGAACGAATCGGTCCAGGACGTGATGGTCCGCCGCAAGCGCATGCAGGGCTTCAACACGGTGTGGGTGCCGGGCACGGACCACGCCGGCATCGCGACCCAGAACGCCGTCGAAAAAGCCCTGAAAAAGCAAGGCACCAGCCGCTGGGACATGCCCCGCGAGGAGTTCCTCAAACTGATTTGGGAGTGGAAGGAAAAATACGGCGGCACCATCCTCGACCAGCTCCAGAAGCTCGGCACGTCCTGCGACTGGCAGCGGACCCGCTTCACGATGGATGCCGGCCTGAGCGCAGCCGTCGCCGAGGTGTTCGTCCGGCTCTACGAGAAAAAGCTGATCTACCGCGGCGAGTACATCATCAACTGGTGCCCGCGCTGCTGCACCGCGCTTTCCGACGAGGAAAGCGAACACGAGGATCAGGCGGGCCACCTCTACTACATCCGCTATCCCGTCAAGGGCGGCCGCAAAAACGACTTCGTGACCGTGGCCACCACCCGGCCGGAGACGCTGCTGGGCGACGTGGCCGTGGCCGTGAATCCCCGCGACGAACGCTTCGCCAAGTTCCGGGGCAAGACGCTGCTCCTGCCGATCCTCAACCGCGAGATTCCGGTGATCGAGGACGATTTCGTCGATCCGCAGTTCGGCACGGGGGCGGTCAAGGTCACCCCCGCGCACGATCCAAACGACTTCGACATGGGCCGGCGGCACAGCCTGCCGGCGATCAACGTCATGACCGACACCGCGGCCATGAATGACAACGCGGGGCCCTACCAGGGCCTGGACCGCGAGGCGTGCCGCGCCAAGATCCTGGTCGACCTGCAGGCGGCCGGCCTGCTCGCGCAAACCGCAGACCACCAGCACGCGGTGGGCCACTGCTACCGCTGCGCCACCGTGGTCGAACCCCGCCTGTCGCCGCAGTGGTTCGTGAAGATGAAGCCGTTGGCCCGCCCGGCGATCGACGCCGTGAAGGACGGGCGCATCCGCTTCGTCCCCGAACGCTGGAGCAAGACCTATCTCGATTGGATGGAAAACATCCGGGACTGGTGCATCAGCCGCCAGATCTGGTGGGGCCACCGCATTCCCGTGTTCTACTGCGAGGAAACGGATTGCCAGCACGAATGGGCGTCCAAGGGCCAACCCGAAAAGTGCCCGCGCTGCGGCTCGGACAAGTTCCGGCAGGATCCCGACGTGCTCGACACCTGGTTCAGTTCGTGGCTTTGGCCGTTCAGCGTCTTTGGCTGGCCGCACGACAATCCCGATCTGCGCTTCTACTATCCGACCGCCGAACTCGCCACCGCCCCGGAAATCATCTTCTTCTGGGTGGCCCGCATGATCATGGCCGGCCTGGAATTCATGGGCGAGATCCCGTTCCGCCGCGTGTACCTCCACGGCACCGTGCGCGACAACCAGGGCCGCAAGATGAGCAAGAGCCTCGGCAATTCCATCGACCCGCTGGACATCATCCAGGACTACAGCGCCGATGCGCTGCGCTTCAGCCTGATCGCCCTGACGGCCACGGGGCAGGACGTCTACGTCTCGAAGGAAAAGTTCGAGCTGGGCCGGAATTTCGGCACCAAAATCTGGAACGCCGCCCGGTTCCTGCAGATGCACTCCGCCGGCCACGCGCCAGACATCGCGTCGCCCCGCTTCGTGCCCGACTTGCTGACGGCGGACGACCAGCACATCCTCGGCCGGCTGCACAAGACCATCGCCGCCTGCGACGAACACGTCGAACGCTGCCGGTTCAACGACTACGCCAAGGCCATCTACGAGTTCTTCTGGCACGAGTTCTGCGACTGGTACGTGGAATACGCCAAGCAGCCCCTCAACGGCGCCGACGCCGCCCGCAAGGCCGAGGTGCTGAAGGTCATGCACTACGTGCTGTCGCGGGCCCTCTGCCTGCTGCATCCCATCATGCCGTTCCTGACCGAGGAACTCTGGCAGGGCCTGGGCTATACCGCCTTGGCCGAATCGATCATGGTCGCGCCATGGCCAAAGGCCTTGGACGAAGACGAACTGGCGGCGTGGGGATTGCAGGCCGAGGCCATCGCCTACGTGGACGCCAAGCACGCCGCGATCGGCCTGGCGCGCAACCTGCGCGCCGACTACGGCCTGCCGCCCGCCCAGTTGGCGGACTTCATCCTGCGGCCGGCCGCCGCCGCCGTGGGCGAGCGGGTGCGGGCCGACCGCGCCGCCTTCCTGCCGTACCTGCGGGCGGCCAAGCTCGAGGTCGAGGCCGACTTCACGCCCGCCAAGCCCATGCCCAGCGTCATCACCCCCTTGGGCACGCTGTTTCTGTCGCTGGAAGGCCACGTGGACGTGGCGACCGAGCGGCGGCGGCTGGAAGACCAGGTGGCGAAGGCCGACGCCGAACTCGCCGGCATCGGCAAGCGCCTCGAGAACGTGAATTTCGTCAGCCGGGCCAAGCCCGAAGTCGTCGAGCAGGTTCGTGCCCGCAAGCTCGAACTGCAGGAAAAGCGCGCCAAGCTCGCCAAGCTGGTCGAGGCGCTGGCGACCCCCGGCTAGCATTTGGAAACCCAAGGAGAACGCGTCCCATGGCCAAGGAACTGGCATTTGTCCTGATCAATCCCTACACCGTGGCCAAATCGCGCACGGGCGGGGTTATCGCCCGCTACATCAGCCGCACCGGCCTCGATTTCGTCGCCGCGCGCATGTTCGCGCCGAACGCCGAACTTGCGCAGGCCTACGCCCAGCTCATCCGCACCGACGAGGAAATCGATCCCGTCCTCCGGCCGATCATGGGCGACTACATCGCGCGGGAATACGGCCCCGATCCAGGCACCGGCCGCAGCCGGCGCGTGATGATGCTGCTCTTCGAAGGGGAAGACGCCATCCAGCGCGTCAAGGACGTCACCGGTCCCATCCGCCCGACCAACAGCGGCGAAACCGTCCGCGACACCTACGGGGACTGCATTCTCGATTCCAAGGGCGCGGTGTACTATCTCGAGCCCGCCGTCTTCATCGGCCCGACTCCCCACGCCGCCGCGGTGGCCCTCAAGTTGTGGGCGAGCTACAGCTTGGCCTGCGGCGGCATCGTCGGAACCGCCGGCGACGTCGCCCAGGGCGCGGCCAGCGAAGAGGCCCTCGTCATTCTCAAGCCCGACAATTTCCGCTTCGCCAGCGCCCGGCCGGGCCTCATCATCGACATCTTCTCCCGCTCCGGCCTGCGGATCGTTGGCGCGAAAATCCACCGCATGACTGTTGCCGAAGCCGAGGAATTCTACGGTCCTGTGCGCCACGTCCTGCGGGAAAAACTCAAGGTGTCCGTGGCGGAACGCACCGCCAAGGCGATTGCGGCCGAACTCGGCATGGAAGTGCCGGAAACGGTCAAGGCCCAGCTCGGCGAACTGATCGGGCCCGTCTACGGCGACAACCAGTTCTACCAGATCGTCCAGTTCATGACCGGTCGCTGGGGCGAGGGGCTGCGGGAAGAGGAAAAAGCCAAACCGGGCAACCTGCGCTGCCTGCTGCTCGTCTATGCCGGGCCCAACGCCATCGCCCGCATCCGCAACATCCTCGGACCCACCGATCCCAGCAAGGCCCTGCCCGGTTCCGTCCGGCGCGAATTCGGCCAGGACATCATGGTCAACGCCGCCCACGCTTCGGATTCCGTCGACAACGCCCGCCGCGAAATGAACATCGTCAAGGTGGGGGAAGAAACCATCTGCGCGTGGGTCCAGGCCTACTATCCCTAAGAAAGGAATGCCCCATGTTGTTTGCCGCCATCGAACCGGCCCCCGCCGATCCCATCCTCGGCCTGACCGAAGCCTTCCGCAAGGATCCGCGCTCGCAGAAAGTGAACCTCGGCGTCGGCGTCTTCATGGACGACAAAGGCACCACACCCATTCTCGAATGCGTCAAGCGCGCCGAACGCATCCTGTGGGAAACCGAAAAGACCAAGGGCTATATGCCGATTTCCGGACCGGCGGACTACGGTGAGGCCGTCGCCCGCCTCGTCTTCGGCGCCGACTACCACGGCCTGCCGGCCAACAGCGTGGCCGTATGCCAGTCTCCCGGCGGCACCGGCGCGCTGCGCCTCGGGGCGGAATTCCTCCATCGCTTCCGGCCCGGCGCCGCGGTCTGGATGCCCAGCCCGACCTGGGAAAACCACAAGGGCGTCTTCGAAGCCGCCGGTTGTCCCCTCCGGGAATATCCCTACTACGATCCCGCCACGCGCGGCGTGGATGCGGAGCGCATGTGCGCCGAACTGCGGAAGATTCCGGCCGGCGACGTCGTGCTGCTGCACGTCTCCTGCCACAATCCCACCGGCGCCGATCTGGATGCCGCCGGCTGGGCGCAGGTGGCGGACGCCGCCGCCCGCGCGGGCTGGCTGCCGTTCTTCGATTTCGCCTACCAAGGTTTCGGCGACGGTCTCGACGCCGACCGCGCCGGATTGCTGGCCGTCTTGAAGAAGGTGCCCGAAGCGATCGTCGCCTCGTCCTTCTCCAAGAACATG
>JAKLIL010000052.1 GCA_022709625.1 Verrucomicrobiota bacterium | reverse complement strand
TAAGGCGTAGGCAAGGGTGAATCTTCGGGCGGAGAGGATTCGACCCACGGGTTCAAACCTCCTTGAAGCGGTAGCCGACGCCCCGGACGGTTTCGATCCAGTCTCCGAGGGGGCCCAGTTTCTTGCGCAAGCTGACCATCTGCACGTCGACGATGCGTTCGGTCACCGAATAGGATTCGCCGCGGACCTGATCGACGATCTGCTGCCGGGTGAAGGCGCGGCCCGGGTTTTCGGCCAGCAGCTGCAGGATGCGGAATTCCGTATAGGTCAACTGGATGTCCTTGCCTTTGACCTCGACTTTGTGGCGTTCGGGGTCGACCGTCAACGCGCCCACGCGGATGGCCGGGCCCGTGTCGTTGTTCGACAGCACCGGCACCGGCCGGCGGAGCACGGCGTGAATGCGCGCCACCAGCACCCGCGGGCTGAACGGCTTGGGCACGTAGTCCGCCGCGCCCATTTCCAGTCCCGTGACGATGTCGGCTTCGCTGTCCTTGGCCGTCAGCATGATGATGGGAATGTCCCGGGTCTCGTTTTGGGCTTTCAGGCGACGGCAGACGTCGAGGCCGTCCATGCCCGGCAGCATCAGGTCCAGCAGAATCAGGGCGATGTCGTGGGTTTTGAGGAATTCCAGCGCGTCCTCGCCCGTGTCGACGGCCTCGAGGTTCATGTTTTCCCGTTCCAGATGGAATTTCAGGAGTTCCTGGATATCGTGTTCGTCCTCGACCAACAATATGGTTCTCCGGGTCATGGCCACTCCTTTACGCCGCGTTTGCCGCTATGCCCAAAGACTAGCGATTCGGCGGGAGGGCGTCAACTGCATGGCGCGGCCGGCTCCCAAATACCTCCGTGGCAACGCAGGCCGGGGCGCCGCGGCCGTTACTCGGCGCGGTCGGGTTCCGCCCAGCGGGCGGCGCGGGCAACGGCCTTGCGCCAGCCGGCGAGGAGGCGTTGGCGGTCCTCCGACGGCAGGGCGGGGGCAAAGGTTATTTCCGCGGGGCGCGCCGCCAAACTGGCCGGCGTATGCCAGCCCAAGGCCAGCGCGGCCAAAGCCGCGGCCCCGCGCGCAGTGGTTTCCATGCAGGCCGGGCGTTCGATACGGCAGTCCAGCAGGTCGGCCTGGAACTGCATCAAGAAGTCGTTGGCGGCGGCCCCGCCGTCGACCCGCAGGACCGCCAGCGGCCGGCCGCCGTCGGCCGCCATGGCCGCGGCGACGTCGGCGCTCTGGTAGGCGATGGCCTCGAGCGCGGCGCGGACGATCTGGGCGCGGCCGGTGCCGCGGGTCAGGCCCACGAGGGCGCCGCGCGCGTACATGTCCCAGTGCGGCGCGCCGAGGCCCGCGAAGGCGGGTACGAAATACACGCCGCCGGTATCGCGGATCGAACGGGCGATGGGTTCGGAATCCGCCGGGTGGGTGAGGATTTTCAGTTCGTCGCGCAGCCACTGCAGGACGGCGCCGCCGATGAACACGCTGCCTTCGAGGGCATAGGACGGAGCGCCGGGGCGGGTCTGGGCGGTAAGCGTCGTCAACAGGCCGTGGCGGGAGGCAACGAAGCGCTCTCCGCCGTTCATCAACAGGAAACAGCCCGTGCCGTAGGTGTTTTTGGCCTGGCCCGGTTCGAAGCACCCTTGCCCGAAGAGCGCGGCCTGCTGGTCGCCGGCCAAGCCCGCGACGGGCGGCGGCCGGAGGTGCCAGCCGGGCAGCGCGCAAACGGCGGCCGCGCCCGTCGACGGCACGACTTCCGGCAGCATGGCGGCCGGCACGTCGAAGAGGTCGAGCAGTTCCTCGTCCCAGCGCAGGGCACGGATATCGAACAGGAGCGTGCGCGCGGCGTTGGTGTAGTCGGTGACGTGGCGCCGGCCGCCGGACAATTTCCAGACCAGCCACGCATCGATGGTGCCGCACAGCAGGTCGCCGCGGCGGGCGGCGGCGCGCGCACCGGGCACGCGGTCGAGAATCCATTGGATCTTGGTGGCGGAGAAATAGGCGTCGAGCACGAGGCCGGTTTTTTCGCGGATGCGCTCGGCCAGGCCGCGCCGCCGGAGTTCGTCGCAGCGGGCGGCGGTCCGGCGGCATTGCCAGACGATGGCGTTGTGGACCGGCTGGCCGGTACGGCGATCCCAGACGACGACGGTTTCGCGCTGGTTGGCCACGGCGACGGCCGCGACGGCGGCAGGCCCGCATCCGGCGCGTTCGACCACTTCCAGCAGCACGGCGAGCTGGGTCTGCCAAAGCGCTTCGGGATCGTGCTCGACCCAACCCGGTTGGGGATAGATTTGGGGAAACTCGCGCTGGGCGGCGGCTACCGGCTGCAGTTCGCGGTTGAACAGCAGCGCGCGCGAGCTGGTCGTGCCTTGGTCGAGGGCAAGGATGTATTCAGTCATAATGGCTCACCGGCAGGGAGGCAACGACTGACCTGCTGGGGAAACCTATCGGTTGCCGATTGCGCAAGGCGAGCCAAATCGTGTCCGAATTACCTGCCGACATTCGGGTAAAGCACTTCGGTTCGGCATTGGAAATTTTCCGCGGCGATGGTTCAAGCCGTTTATGATATTTATAAATAGCATAGTATGGAGTTTATAAATATTGGAAAGAACAACCAATGGGTATCTTCATAATTATGCTGTAATTCATGCTCCACGGCGCCGGATTGGTTTCGAAATGCGCCGTGCCCCGCTTCGGAGGCTAGATTCTTCGGACAGGCAAGAGGGCGACGAGGATGAGCAGGGCGCCGGCCAGCAGGGTCGGCACATTGGTGGTTTCGCGGAAAACGAGGAGGGAGACGGCGACGCCGAGCGGAATCTTGAGATTGTTCATGACGGCGAGTTGGCCGGCGGCGACGAGTCGCGCGCCGCGGTTCCACAGGAAAAAGCAGATGCCGGAGGCGACAAGGCCAAGGTAGACCAGAATGGCCCACTGGACAGCGGTCAGTACGGGCGGAGTGGTTGCGAGGGCGATGGGCAGGGCCACGGGGCATAGCACGGCGAAGCCACCGAAATGCAGCCAGAAGAAGACCCGGCAGTCGGGCAAGGGGGTGGCCAGCCGACGCATGATGGCGCGGTAGGCGAGTTGCCCGGCGGCGAAGCATACATTCGAGGCCTGGACCAGGAGAATGCCGTAGAGCGGGGCGGCGGTTTCGATCTGCTTCCATTTGATGAGACCGGCGCCGGCCACGGCCAGCAGGGCCGCCAGCAGGTTCCATGGCTGGAAGCGTCGCCCGAACAGATCGTCCAGCCCGGCGACGAACAAGGGCGTAACGACCGTGAACAGGGCGACTTCGTGGGATTCGAGGTAGCGGAAACTGGCCATGTAGGCCAGATACATGAGTCCGAACTGCATGGCGCCGACGGCGAAGAGCGCAAACGCGGTTTTGGCCGGCACGCTCCGGACAAACGGCAAAAAGACGGCGCTGCCGCACGCCAGCCGGATCCATGCCAGCCACGCGGGCGGCAGACCGGCCAGATGGTTGCCGATCAGGCCGAACGAAAACGCCCACACCAGGGATACCATGGCGAGGAGACTCATGACGGAGAAGTATGGCGAAACCAAGCCCGGGACAGAAGAGCTATCATCGGCGCACGCAACTCCATGGTAGACAGCGGGCTGTTGATTCAACACAATAAAAACCAAGTCATCCGTCATGTTGTCACGAAGGGAGAAAGCCATGAAAACTAAGATTGTTTGTCTTATCGGTTTGGTTGCGCTGGCGGGGAGCGGCGGATCGGCGCGGGCGGTGCCCCAGTAGATCGATTACCAAGGTAAACTGACCGATTCGGCGGGCACGCCCTTCGATGGCGCTACCTCGATGGTGTTCCGCATTTGGAACCATGTTTCGGCCGGCAGCGTGGTGTGGGCCGAGACGCAAGCGGTGGTGATCGTCGAGAGCGGCTTGTTCCACGTGAATCTGGGGCAGGTGCGCTCCATTCCGGAAGGGCTGTTCGACACCGACGGACTCTACTTGAGCATCCAGGTGGGGGCAGATGCGCAAATGACGCCGCGCCTGCCGATGCAGAGCGTGCCCTATGCGCAGCGCGCCCTGACGGCGGCCTACGCCGGACAAGCTTCCAGCGCCACCTACGCCACGACCGCCGGCAATTCGGACGGGCCTTGGGTCACCAGCGGCACCAACTTGTACCGGATCGCGGGCAACGTGGGCATCGGGAGATCCACGCCGCAGGAGGCGCTGCATGTCTATCGCTCCAGCGGGAACGCCAAAATCAAAATCCAGGCCTTCGAGGGCGACGCCGACCTGATCATCGACAACGCCTCGGGCAATCCCACCGTGGAGTTCCAGCGCAACGGCATCTATGGCGCCGGTGTCGGTTATGACCCAATCAACAATTATGCGTTTCTGTATCACAACGGGTCCCTTGTTTTCAAAGATGGCCGGTTGGGCATCGGTTCCAGCACGCCGACCAACAGCCTCGAAGTGAACGGGACCGTCAAGGTGACTGGCCAATGCCAAGGCACGTTCCCGCGCCCGAACTACGACAGCGGCTGGAGAGCCTTGGCTGTGGCTTGCGACTCCTTGAATACAATCCCCGGAGTACTGACTCTGAACCACAATCTCGGCGGAAACGTGGATAACTATGTGGTGGATATCATCTCCAAGGATACCGGGGATCTCGACGGAGTCGGCATCAACAACCACGGCATCGGGTCCTTCCACACCAGCGACGGTGATAGACGGGGCTTCTATTTCAAGCAGTTGACCACAAGCGCGATCACGCTCTACCGGGAGAGTTGCGACACGTCTTCCCATTCGGTTCGCGTGCGGATCTGGGTCTACAATTGAGGAGCGGATAATGAATCTCCTCTTGCGCATGAGTTGGCGCGCGCTGGCGCTGGCGGCGGTCCTGGGGTGGGCCGCCGCGGCGGCGGCCATTTCCGCCTCCAGCGCGAACTACGTCTTGGAGCGCCATGCCTTCACGGGCGGCAATCCCAACTCGGCGACACCGGTGGCGTCGGCGAATTATAGGCTGGCGGCGAGCAGCCTGGGGGGGCTTTCGTCGCAAGGCGTGGCGACGAATGCGGCCCGGAAGCTCTACTCCGGCTATCTGGTGCCGTGGAGCATGCTGCTGTCGCGGCCGAATCTGACGCTGATCGTCCTGTCGGGCGGGACTCTGCGGCTGGAGTGGGCGGCGGTTACCCAAGCCTCGAAATATACCGTGGAGCACGCCGCGACCGTCGCCGACTTCACTCCGGCCGCCGAAACGGGCCTGACCCGCTGGGATTCCCCGGCGCCGAGCGCCACCAGCCGGTTCTATCGCGTGCGGGCGTGGAGCAGCGGGAAATGAAGACGGCGGCCTGGATTTGCAGGGGCGCGCTGGCTCGACCCCGGTTCGGACCAGAAGGGCAATGGCCCGCCCCCCCCCCCCGGAATGAACTAGACGGTCTCCGCAAACTGAGACCCGACGAAATCGATGCGGTGTGGGACCCTGAAGAATCGAGTTTGGGAAAACAGGAGGAGCGGGCATGACAAAGACGCGCGGCGATGGGCGGGGGCGGCGGCGCCAAGCAGATGCGGCTCTACTCAATTGACCACACAGGAAGGAAACACGCCGGAGACTTGGGCGGAACGCGGGGCTCTTCAAATCGTGGGAAGCCGGGGCTCTGGCCATCTTTTTGTTGGCGGTTCCGTTGGCGCAGGGGGACGGATGGCTGGAAACCTTCGATGCTTTGCCGGAGGATTCGATCACCAACCAACCGGGGCGGGAGTGGGTCGGCAGTGGGTCGGGGCTGTATGCGGCCACGGTTTCCTCCCTGAATCCCCATCGCGGTTCGAAGGCGGCTCTTCCTGGGGAACACGCCGGCCGTCACAGACCAACGGGTGGCGATCTACACCAATGTTTTTGACGAGCGGGATGGAGCCACCTTTCCCGTAGTGCGTCTTTCGGCATGGGTGTACCGGGAAAACATGAAGCAAAACCTGACGTTCTCGCTCGGCACGGGCGGGGTGTCGCAAGTCACCGTGGGGAATACGCTCGGGGGCGCTATTTACGCGAACGGGATCACGACCAGCGTGGCCTGGGTCACGGGCCGCTACACCCGGCTGGTGCTGTGGTTTGACCTAGACGATCGCGTCATGCTGGATTACGACGGGACGAACGTGTTGCCGTGGACCCCGTTGAATTTGCCGGCCTGGGTGCCGCGCTATGATCACGTCAAAATCGTGCGGTCGGCCCAGGTCATTCCCCCCACGGGCAGCATGTACGTGGATGACCTGGCGGTGGAGACCGTGCCGGCCCGCACCTGGGCCTGGTGGCGGTTCGATGCGCAGCAGGACTTGAGGAACGAAGAATTCACCGGCTGGTTCAACGTCGGCACGCTGACCAACGCGCCGGCTGATCCCTGGTGCCCGCCGCTGTGGGACCGGTTGACGGTGGTGAGCAATACGGTCGGCAGGGAAAAGAACCTGTATCGCAACCAGGCGGCTTTTGCCGGTCCCAAACAAGATCTCACCCCGGTTCGATTCGACCGACCTCGATGCGGGCGCGTCCGGAGAATATGCTTTTGGAACAGATTCTTGGGCCATTCTGGGCGGCGCCGGCGGCAGCATCCCCATGGATAGTCGCGTTCTGGTGGACGAGGTGCGGTTTTCCGGAAGGGCGATCATGGATCCCTGGGAGTTCCTGGGCCCGGGCCGCGCCAGGATAAAGGGTTTGGGCGAAATGACCCCGCCCACGCAGGCGACGTTGAGCGTGGCCGGCGTGCCCGGCAGAGTGAGCCGGATCGAGCGCTCAACCAATCTGGTGGCCTGGGTGCCCCACGAGACAAAGACCAACACTCACTTGGTTTCCGAGTTCCAGGTGGCATTGCCGCCCCAACCGGCCAGCAACGTGTTCTTCCGGGTCAAGTAGGGTCCAGGTTGGTTGAATAAGAAGCCCCACCATATGGCGGGGCTTATGGTTTGGAAGAAAACCCTTTGGATTCATTCCGCGGGCGGCGGCGGGAAATCCTCGTCGTCCATGGGCGGCGGCGGGGGGACTTCCTCGCCGGGCGGGGGCATGCCGCCGCAAGGGCCCGGGCCCATGGCGGGGCCATGGCCGCCCTTGGCCTGGGGATCGCGATCGAAAGCCGCGGGACGCGGTGGCCGCTCGCCCGAAAGAATGCGCTGGATCTGCTCTTCGATCAGCGCGTCCCGGTTGGTTTTCGCGTTTTCGATTTTTTCCTTCAGGTCGGCCAAGCGCTCCTCGGACTGCGCCAGGCGCTGTTCCCGGTGCGCCTGCATGCGGTCGGAAATTTCGCCGAGCTTGGCGCGCAACTGGGCCACGAGTTCAGCCTTCCTGGCCTCGTCGGTTTCCGCGCAGGCCGCCTCGCCGAGTGCGCGGATGGCGCGGTGGTCGGCGCGCATCTGGGCCATCATTTCGGGCGACATCGGGCCGCCGGGGCGATCTTTCTGCGGACCCTTCCGGCCCCAGGCCTGCTTGCCCCGCTCCTGGGTCCCGCAGGTCTTTCCTTGGGGGCGGGAATCCTCGCCTTCCTGGGCCAGGACGCCGCCCGCCGCGAGAACGGCGGCCAATAACGCGATCGTCGTTGTTTTCATGGATGTTTTCTCCGGTTTGGGTTCGTTCATAGTTCCGTGATGCCAAAAGGTTCGTCGGAATCGAAACCGGAGATCAGGTTTTCCAGTTCGGCGAATTCGGCTTCGAGGGGATCGGTCCAGTCTTCTTCTTCCGCGACGGCCGCGACGGCACTCCCGCCGTACCCGCCGGGCTGGTAGCGAAAAACGCGGAGGCCGACCAGAAGGGCCAGGGCGGCCACGGCGGCCAAGGCGGGTTTCCACGCCGGCGGAAACGTCAAGGAGGGCTTTTGCCGCGCGCGTAGGCGCGCGGCGATGCGCGGGACGGCATCGGCGGCCGGTTGCGCTGTCACGGGCGGAATGGCTGCGGCGAGGCCGCACAGTTCGGCGCGCCCGCGGCGCGCTACGGAGCTGGCGGCCAGCGCGGCCGCGAGTTGGCGGCGCTGGCGGGCGGAAAGCTCGCCGGTCTGTTCGAGCAAGAGCCATCGTTCGACATGCGTTTGGTTCATGGGCGGAGGTCCTGCAATTCCCGATAGGCCGGGCCGAGCGCGGCGCGCAACTTGCCGAGGGCGTATTGCATGCGGGCCAGGGCGGTATTGATGGAACAGCGCTGGACGCGGGCGATCTCCCGGAAGGACAGACCCGCATCCATGCGCAGCCAAAAGACTTCGCGTTGTTCGACGGGGAGGTTCGCCGCCGCCGCGGCAATCAGGCGGCCGAGGTCGCGCCCCGCGGTTTCGGCGGCCGGGGTCGGGCGGTCGGCCGGGACCATGTCGGCCAAGGTCGCGGTGCCGTCGGGCAGCGGCGCGTCGAGCGAGCAGTCCGGTTTGCGCCGGCGGGCGTGGTCGACAATCAGGTTGTGCGCGATGCGGAACAGCCAGCCCGGCAGATTCTTTTGGCGAAAGAGGTTCATGTGTTGAATCGCGCGCACCCAGGTTTCCTGGAACCATTCGTCGGCTTCGCCGGGATGGGCCGCGAAACGGGACAGAAAAGCGAACAGGGGGCGCCGGTATTTGTCGACCAGGCGGCCGAGGGCTTCGGCGTCGCCGCGGCGGTAGGCTGCCAGGCAGGTTGCATCTTCAGCGGCCATTGCGGACGTGTTCTGGATGGGACCGTTCACGACGGATAACGGACGAGGGGCCGCTTTTATTGTATTGCCATTGAAAAACGAGGCGCGGCGCGTCAGGGAACGCCCAGGCGGTAGAACCGATTGAAACTGGTGGAAGGCAGCGTGACGTGGTTGTCGGTATAATCGCTGATCAGGTTGGAAAAACCGCCGCCGGCGGCGGAAAGATTGGTGGAGGCCTGGATGGCGAGCGGACGGCCGGGAGCGGAGAAGGAGAGAGACAAGGAGGAAGATCCCCCGACCGGGGAGATGGTTAGGATTTCAAGGGGATTGCCGTTCCAGATGCGGACGAGGGCTTGCGTGGCGGACTGGGACAGGATGCGAACATTCCAGCCGTAGGCGGCCGCCTGCGCGCCGGGATTGCCGGAGCCGGACAAGGCCGTGCCGCCGGCAACGAGGTTGGTGGCAAACTCCATGTAGCGGTTCGTGCCGGTGGTGGCGGACTGCTGCGTGACATAGCAAACATCGGCGCCGGCGGGATAGCCGGCGGCCTTTACGCCGTAGGCGGCGGCGCCGGGGACGACGGCGCTGGCATCCCACGCCGCGGTCATCCAGCGGTTGCTGTCGCCGTTGGGCAGGCGGACTTGCTCGAGGCCGGGGTAGTAGCCGAAGACGTCGCTGAACAGCGGCACGGGCGTGCGGCCCGCGAAGTTGGTGGCGATCTTCACGTAGGGCGGTTTCAAGGCAAACGCCACGGAGGTGGAGAGGCTGAAGGGGGCATCGCGCATCTGGGAGCGGCC
>JAKLIL010000051.1 GCA_022709625.1 Verrucomicrobiota bacterium | reverse complement strand
GAGCCTGATCAACTCCACGCCAGGCGAATTCGTCGGCCTGACGATGCCAACGCTCTGGCACCGGCTGGAGAAGGCGGCCTACGAGGAAGTCCGCCAGCTTGTCGGCAACCGCCTGGCCGAGCGGATCCAGCTCGACCAGATCAACCGCTCGGACATGACCAAGTTCGTGAACCGGCGCCTCCCCGGACTGAACGGCTGCACGGCGCAGGCCATCCAGATCCTGGAGCAGAACGCCAAGGGCCGCGGCAACCTGGCGTTCGTGCGCGACGTGTGCCGGCGGGCGCGCGAGCAGTACGACGGCGCCAAGATCACCATCGAGGATTTCGCCGGCGTGGTCGCCGCCGAACAGAAGAGCCGCTGAGGCGAAAGGAACCCATGAGCAAGAGCCAGAAAATCTACACCAACCCGGACGGAGACACCGTGCCGGCCAAGAACGTCAGCGCCTACGACCGGAAGCGCGACGCGATCGCGAACCGCATTTTCAATCTGTGGGGCGCCGAGGAGCAGCGGCTGACGTCCATCAAGGCGGCGACGAACCGCCTGCTCGACGAGTTGCGGGCGGCAGCGGCCAAGGAAGCCGGCGTGAAGCTGGGCGGGGCGAAGGGCTATCTCCAGTTCCGGAGCTTCGACGGGCGGATCATCATCCGCTTCGAGAACCGCTCCAAGACGGAGTTCGACGAGCGGATCAGCATTGTCCAGCAGCTCATTCGCGAGGCGATCGACGAGCTGGCGGCCGATGCCGGCCGCAGCGGCAAGGTCCAGGAGCTGCGCAAGGTGGCTGATGCGGCATTCAAGCCCCGCGGAAAGGACGGTCGGCTGGACCGGCAGCGCGTGCGCGACATCGCGAACGTACAGGTGGACCACCCCAAGTGGCGCAAGGCGGCGGATCTGATCCGCGAGTGCGACCAGATCATCGGCCACCAGGAATACGTGCGCGTGGCCAAGCGCCTGGCGCCGGACCAGGAGCCGATTCCGGTCATCCTGGACATCGCGAAGGTCTGACCACCAACCATTCACCATCAACCATCAACTATCAACCAAGGAAAAAGGCATGCAAACTCTAGCGATCGAAGAAGCGGCGCCGGTGGCCGCGAAGAAAAAGATGCCGACCACGCGGGAAGATTTCCGCCTGGCGGCGAACTGGCTGGCGCGGAAGGCGCTGGGCGTTGGCAACGCGGCCGTCGAATTTCTCTGGCCTTCGGACGATCCGGAAATGGGCATCAAGCGCGGATATTTGGACGATCGTGACCGGAAATGAACGCGCTGCTGGTCATTTTGATTGCGCTGGCCATCTGGTTCCTGGCTTGCTGTTTGATCGCCGGGAGCGCGGTCCGGCGTTTCTGCCTGCCGCCGGAGGTCGTCAACGAAATGACGGCGTGCTTCCTGGTGGCCGGCTGCGCGATGGTTTTTTTTGCGCTGCTGGCCTACATGGCGGCCGGAGGCTGACCGTGGACTCCAGGCAACAAAAGGCGATCCAGGGGGCGGCCTGCGCGCCCCTGAGCCGCGAGCAGAAGCGGGACATCTGCATGCTGGCGGAGAAGGCCTGGGATCTCCAAGGGCAGCCCTACTACGACGCGGAAGACGACACCGACCTGGCGCTGTCAAAGAGCGCGGCGCAGGATCTGTGGCGCCACCAGGAGCAGGAGCGAATCACTGGACGCAAGCACCTGACGGCCTGCGGACAGGCGGATTATCTGCTGCTGAAGGCCCACTTCTCCCGCTTGGCCGGCTTCGAGGACCAGGCCGAGGCCTGCGAAGAGCGCCGCGCCGGCGACGACGGCCGGCGCGCGCACGCCGCCCTCGAGCGCGAAATGGCTTATGCACGCACCCAGATCAGCAACGTCAGGGGCTATGTGGCCGTCATCGCCCGGTCGAAATATAAGACCACCGAGCTGTCGGATCTGACCGCCAAGCAGATCTGGACCCTTTTGTTCGATCTGCGCCGGGCGGTGAGCCGGCGCAAGAAGGCATCCGCTCCGATGGAAAAGGAACCGTTTTGAAAATGAAAACACCAGGCATGGAACTGAAAATGAAAAATGGCGCCAGGATCGCCTGTGGCGCGTCGGGTTCCGGGAGCGGCCAAGGGTCGGTGGAATCGTCGTTCGGGCTTTCGCGGGGATTCGCGGAGGGGCAGCGGGCGGAAATTCAGCATTCCGTCCAAAACCGGGGGGATTTTTTGTGAGCAACCCTAAACGCATCATCGCGGCCCTGTTCGAGGAGACCGCCGACGCCCACGGGAATATCGTCCTGAAAAAGATCACGACGACCCAATGGCTGACGGTCGGCTACATCGCCAGCACCCTGGGGCTGTCCGAGCAGACCTGCTACCGGATGATCGTGGACGAAGGGGCCATACCCTTCAGCCGCATGGGCTACAACATCCGCGTAAAGGCCGAAGACTTCGCCGCCTACCTGGAAAAGTGCAAGCAGGCCGAATACGAAAGGCCCGGCGCGAAATGACTGCCGCGCGCACCATGCCGATCCCGACGGCCGCCGAGGTCGAGGCCTATGCCGGGAGCATCGGGTTCAAGATCGATGGCGGCTACTTCCTGGACTACTGGGAGCAGCGCGGCTGGTTCGTGAAGCCGGGGATCCCGATGAGGAGCTGGCAGGCCACGGTCCGGAACTGGCAGCGCATGGAAAAGGCCAGGGCCGGAGGCTCGACGGCCATGCCGCAGCCGAAAAGCGAAGCCGACATCCGCCGGGAAGAAGCCGCCAAGCGCCGCAACCAGGTCATCGAAGAGGCCGCCGGGCGCTGCGTGGCCATGCGCTCGTGGATCAAAGCGAAGATGCCGTGCCCCTGGAGCCAGGATCCCCAGGCCGAGGTCGACGCCGAGAAAGACAAGATTTTCGACCACTATGGCCAGAAGGGCGCCGACGATCTGCGCGCCGCCGTCGCGCGCTTGGAGGGAAAGCAGCCATGAACATTCACGAGATAGAAGTCTCCGGAACCAGATATCGGGGGCCGCAGATTAATCCGTCCGTGAATTTCCCATATAAAATCACGGTGTATCGACAGAGCGGAAAAATGTCTACATCGGGGTCCGGACTTCCGGTCGGATTTTCATGGCAGACGTGGAAGCGGTTCCGGTCGTTGTCCGCATGTGAAGTCGCAATGGACGAACTCGGCGCCGAAGCGACAAGGGGATCGCCGTGAGCGTTGCCCAGCTTGATCTATTCGCTCGCCCCGTCGTCCGTTCGGAAGACGACGCCGAAGATCTGTCGGGATATCTCTACGTCGCCGGCGACTGGCGCACGCGCAAGGAAATCACTGCGGCCATCGGCTGGCCCGAGGACCGCATCCGCCATGCCGCCGAAGTCAGCCGGGGAACGGTCATCTTCGGGCAGCGCGGACTCAAGCACCTGCGCCACGCCACGCCGGAGGAGGCCCGCGCCTGCGCCCTGACGCTTCGCAGCCAGGCGGCCAAGAACACCGCCCGGTCCATCGAGATCGAGAAGGCATACCACGCCTTTGGAGGCGCCCTGTGAGCTGGGCCTTTGTGCAACGCGCAAAGATGATGCGGACGCCCTGGGGATCGTTCAAGGTATGGGCCTGGGATCTGTGGACCGCATGGATAGCCTTATTCGACATCCATGTCAGCGACATGCCCAAGAGCTGGAGGAAGGGAACATGATTCTTTCCCAGGCATTGGAAATCGCCGGCCGAGTCAAGTCCGAGCTGGCGCCGCACTGCGAGCGCATCGAGATCGCCGGCAGCATACGCCGCCAAAAGCCGGACGTGGGCGACATCGAGATCGTGTGCATCCCCAAGCCATACGAGACGGGCCTGTTCGCCTCCGGCATCGCGAAAGTCGCCGGTCAATGGCAGAAGGTCAAAGGCGAGTTTCCTTGCCTCTACACACAGCGCATCCTTCCGCATCCGGATGGAGATCACTTCATCAAGCTTGATCTGTTCATCGCCACGAAAGACAACTGGGGACTGATCTTCGCCATCCGCACCGGCAGCGCCGAATACTCGCACCGCGTGCTGGCGGCCGGATGGGTGCGCCGTGGATATTGGAGCGTTGGCGGCGAGCTGCACAACCACAAAGGCGATATCTGTGAGATTCCCGAAGAGCGCGATCTGTTCCGCCTGATTGGCATTCCTTTCTGCAAGCCGGAGGACCGGAACCTGTGAAAAGTTTTCCACAGAATGGAAAAATGTTTCGCCGCTTTTCCACGGAATGGAAAAATGTTTTCCAGCGGAGGAATCGGTGAGGATCTACACGGTCATCGACGGATCCGGCTGGTGCTGGGAGACGACAGCGCGGGAAATGGCGAAGAACCTCCCGCAGCACGATTTCGACGTCACCTGCGACCCGCGCGTCGAAGAAGCCCAGACGTGCGACTTGATCTGGATGCGGGGCTATCCGTACCTGTTCAGGCGGATCCGGGAGGCGGGTGTTCCGTTCGTCTGGTCGTTCACTTCCGGAGGAGATCGCGCCGGGATCCAGTTCGAGCGGACGCAAGAATACATCTCCGCCTCCGCCGGAATCATCTGCCAGAACCAAGAGGGAATGGAACTCATGCGCAAGGCCGGCATGGACCGCCTTTGGCTGATCCCGAATGGAGTCGACACGGTTCGTTTTTCTCCGGCGCCGCGCTTCCCGCGCAGATTCATTGTCGGCATGGCCGCCAACGTCAACGGGGAGCGGTGGGTCAACAAGGGCGCCGATGTGGTTGTGGCGGCGTGCCGCGCAGGCGGATTCAAGCTGCGCATGGCCACCAAGCCGAAGCCGGGATCCGATCTGCGCGAGCCAAAACACAACATCGGGCTGCTCGGGCATGAAGCCATGCCGGACTTTCTCCGCGGTCTGTCCGTTTTCTGCCAGCCCAGCACGGCAGAAGGCTGCAGCAACAGCATCATGGAGGCCATGGCCTGCGGACTGCCGTGCATCATCTGCCGCGAGAGCGGCTACCACGGCGAGGTTTGCCGCGACGGCGCGGCCGAACGGACCGGCGAGGTCCTTTTCGTGCCGCCACACGACGCGAAGGCCGTTGCCGAGTCGATTGCCTGGCTGCGCGACTTTCCCCAACAGGCGGCCCGGATCGGCGAGAACGCCCGGCGCTTCGCGCTTGAGCATTCCTGGGGCATCATCGCCCGGAAATTCAACTCCGCATTCGAGTCCGCCGTCCGGTTCGTTCCGGAAAGGAAAACCGGAATTTTCCATCTCGTGACAGCCGCCACGCAGGACTACGCCGACTGTTTGCGCGCCATGCTTCCGACCTGGATGAAGAACTCCGGCGCCGCAACCATCACCGTGGCGAGCGATGGGCCGATCGCGGGCCTGCCAGCCGGCGTGGATGTCCGCGCCAAGCTGGCGCCGCCGGCAAACTGGGTGGCCGGCTGCATGGCCAAGGCGGAGGCCGTGAACATGCTCCTGCCCGAGTGGAAGGACGGCGACCGCGTCGTCTTCCTGGATGCCGATTGCGCCGTCGTCCGCAACTTGGCGCCGCTTGCGGAGGCCGAGGAAGACCTGACGTTGACCCGCTTCGAAACTGACTCGAGCCGCCACCCCCGCCACCGCGGAACATGCGCGGTCGGCGCCTTTGCCGTGACGATCACCCCCAAGACGCGCCGCTTCCTGGCGCTTTGGCTGCGCGTGCAGCAGGCCTATGCCGCGGCGGGCCACGGCATCCGGCCAGGCAAGATCGCCTGCGATCAGTTCAGCATGACGGATATTGCGCGCGGCCGGGCCTGCGGCGTCAAGGTCCGCAACATCGACGACAAGGTCTGGAACTCCAACGCCGAAGGCAGCGACGACGCATGGCTGGGCGCGATCCGCGAGCACCGGCCCGCCGTCCTCCACTTCAAGGGCGGTCGGTGGAAGAACCGTGATCTCGTGGACCAAGCCCTCGTGGCGGCCGGAAAATACTCTCGGGATGAATAACAAAACCAAAAACACACAGGAGAAGAAGAATGAAGACGACGATGAAAGCGATGATGGCGATACTGGTTGCGATGATCATGTTGACGGCCGGCGTGCTTGCGGCCGATTTTGACGCAGCCCCGACGAACTGGATTTCCGGCTATTCGACGGACGGCACCAACATGGTGATTCCCATTGCGGCGTTGACCTATTTGACGGCCGGTCAGTGCGACGCGGCCACCGGCGACGTACGGCAAATCGTCTTTGCCATCCAGGAGGCGATCTACCAGAAATGGATTTCGATCCCGGAATCGAACCGGTCGGCGCGCGTAAGCGTTTCCCGGTCGAGCGTGGTCTATTCGAACCGCATTTCGAACACCTATTCCTACCGGGCCGACCTGGCGCCGGTTTCCCTCGTGCTGCTGCCTGAATAACCATCGGGCGTTGAGGCATGAGCGCAGCAGGAAAAGGTTGGGCCCGGCGGCCTGAGGACCCGAAGAAGATTGCGGAGGGATGGCGCAGGATCTGGGGAAAACGGGCGGCTCGGTCCGCTCCGCATGCCACCGCCTGCGCCATCGACCTCAACGCCGACGTTGTCCAACCCCGAAAGACCAAGATCCCATGAACGCTTTCCAGTTCAAGCCTGTTCCGCACGAGGAGGCCGCCAGGATTATCGCCGGTCGGCCCGTGGTTTCTCGCGACGTGTTCAAAAGGCTTCTGCCGGAGATCCGGGCGCGGGCGTTCCTGATCAGCGGAGTCGAGGATCTTAACGTGGTGCAGCAGATCCGCGACCTGATCGCGGAGATCCCGCGGGGCGGTAGCTGGGAGGACGCGAAGCGGCAGATTGTCGAGCACCTGGGGCCATGGATGGATCCAGAGGCGGCGGAGAAGCGGGCAATCCTGCTGATGCGCCACCACGGCTTCCAAGCATATGCAGCGGCACAGCACGAGCAGATGATGGAGCAGCTCCCCGTCATGCCCTACTGGAAATATCTCACCATGGGGGATGAGCGGGTCCGCGAGGCGCACGCCGCGCTGCATGGTTTGATTCTGCCGGCGAGCGATCCGTTCTGGCAGACGCATTTTCCGCCCTGGGACTGGGGCTGCCGCTGCCAGGTTGTCCCGGTCCTAGAAAGCGAATACCAGGCGGCGGTCGGCGCCAGCCGTGTGGCCGGAAAGAAGGCCATGGATTACGGCGAGCGCACGCAGGGTTGGGCGCTTGGCCCGGAGGCCACCAAGGCGTTGAACCACGGCCGCCTGGACATGGGCGACGGCATGCCGGTGGATGTGCGGGCACCGGTCCAGCGCGCCACCACGGCCGAGGAGCGGGCAGCGGCCTACCAGTGGAACCCCGGCGACCTCCGGCTCGATCTGGACCAGCTCCGCAGCCGCTACGACGCCGAGACCTTCGCCCTGTTCGAACGCCGGGCGAAAAACATGGACATTGGTGGATGTTCCGTTTGGGAATGGCTTGAAGGAAAAGCCATCCCGGCGTCCGGCGTCCGACCCGTTCCGCCAATCGTTTCGGCCAATGAAAAAGCGGAGCAAGAGCGCAGGAAGTCAGCCGTTCAAAAGCGCCGCGAGAAAATATCCAGCGCGGAATATACGAAGAAAAAGAATCTCGGCGGCGGAATCAACGGGAGCTATGTCTTGCAGAACGGCGACAAGGTCGTCTGGAAGCCGAAAGAGGAAGAGCATCCCGGCCTCAGATCCGGAATCGCGGATGGAACGATGTACCGGCGCGAAATCGCAGCATCCATTATCGACGAGGCGCTGGGGTTCGACCTCGTTCCTCCGACTTCGGAATTGAAGTTCGAGGGCATGGTCGGTTCCGCCCAGGCGTTTTCGCGAGGATCAAAGACCGCAGCGCAGCTCCGCCGCGGAGGACTCCTGGACGAAGCGCTTTCGACTATACCGTCCATCGACCTGGAGCGGTTCTTGACGTTGGACGAGGTCCTGTACAACACCGATCGCCACAGCGGGAATTACATGCTGCGGAAATCTGGAAAGTCTTATCGGCTTGTCGCCATCGACAATGGCCTGACGCTTCCGTCCGCATCCGGATCTAGCATGCGCATTCCGGACAATCCGACGTTTCACGAATTCAGGGGAAAGAAGATATCCGACGATCTAATGAAAGACCTTCAGTCGTTTCGCATGATGGAGCCGTCGCTGCGGCCCGTTCTGTCTGGCTTGCTCGAAGATGCGGCCATTGACAACCTGTTTGACCGGGTGGATAATCTAATTAGAAGAGGGAGGCACGTGAAATGAAGACCGTTGTGGATGTTATATTCGTCGGCGATGATGGCGACGAGCGGGAGCCTCTGTTCGCATTTGATGGCGGCTCGGTGTCTGCTCTTTCTCCTTTTGCAGAGGATCTCGCCAAAACCGGGATCACCATTAATGGAAGCGATCTATTGTTTCCGAAGGACGGAAGGGCCTTCATGGATGCCCTGCATGTCGCAATTTCAGGCTCGCGATGCCGGGCCACACAGCCATACACGGCAGAATGAGCCTGTCCATTCATCTGCAAACGGACACAATTACGCCGGATCTGCGCCGGCGGATGCGGAGGCTTGAGAATCCGGGCCCGGCGCTGAGGGGGGCCGGGATGGTTGTCGTTTCGATAGCCAAGGATGCTTTCACCAATGCGTCCATTCGCCCGTCTGGATGGGATCCGCTGAAGCCCGAGACGATTTCCAAGAAGGCGAAGATGGACTATGGCAGCTCCCCGCTGATCGCGAGCGGAACGCTGGCGCACAGCCCCAGGTTCATCGAGGCGAACAAGAATTATGTCACGGTGGGAAGCGATCGCCGGGCCGGAGCCTGGTCCCTGGCCGGGATCCACCAGCTCGGGGCGCCGCGCGCGCACATTCCGGCGCGTCCGTTCTTCCCGTTCAAGCCTTCGGGCGAGGCGACCGCCCTGGCGAAAAGCCGCGTCCGCGAAGTGATCGTGCGCTGGCTGGCCCGGCTCTAGTCTCCAGTCCCTGGTCCACGCCTCTCTTTCACCGCCTCCCCAACTGGTCACACTGGTCGTTTTGCTTTTCACGGCGTCCGCGCATCGTGGGCGGCGTGAAAGATGAGACGAAGTTTGTTTCCGCCGTGGCGCTGCTGGATCGCGAGCCGATTCCGGTCACCGTTGCCGGACTGCCGAAGACGATCCGCCTGTTCCGGTTTGGAGTGAATCCCTCCACGAAGGGCGACTTCGTCGTGAACGAGACTACGCTGGAGGCCGTCAAGCGCCAGATCGACGGGGGCGTGTTCAGGCGCGTGGTGGTGGATTTCGAACACCAGAGCGAAAAGGCGTCGCCGAACTACAAGCCGCCACCGCGCCACCACGCCGCCTATGGCGACGTGGCCATCACCGCCGACAACAGCATCGTGCTGCAAAACGTCGAATACACGGCGACCGGCGTTGAGTTCGCTCCGGACTTCTACGACGTTTCTCCGGTGCCGGTCCACACGAAGGACGGCGTCATTCTCGGCATCAAGAGCGTTGGCCTGGTGACCCAGGGCGCGATGGTGGAGTCGACCCTTTTCTCGGCCGAACTGGAAACCACCCACGAACAGGAGACCGACATGCTTGCAAAGATCGCCGCCCTCGAGAC
>JAKLIL010000050.1 GCA_022709625.1 Verrucomicrobiota bacterium | reverse complement strand
CGGTGCCGGCCAGCAGGCCCAGCACTACGCTCAGGAAGATGTTCAGCACGACCAGGGGGCTGGACGGCCGTTCCGGCGCTTCAGCTTCCTCCACGATCTCCACGCTGGTGCGCGGCACTTCCACCTCGATGCCCGTCTGCGTGATGCGCGCCCGCAATGCCGTCAGAATGTCCCGCTGTACGCTGACGTTGCGTTCCGCCCGGTCGAACGGCAGGAAGTTTTCGCCTTCGGAGGCGATGTCCGACGTCTTGATGAGGTTGAGTTCTTCGTCCAACGCCTCGTACTTTTGGCGGGCCACTTCGTAATCCGCCCGCAGACCGGCCTTGAGCCCGTCCAATGCGGAAGCAAGCTGCCGGCGCAACTCGTCCACGGCCCCCTTGAGCCGCAACACGTCGGGGTGGTTTTCGCCCATGACGCCGTTTTGGAGCATGAGTTGCAGGCTCACCTGGCTGTCGATGAGTTGCTGGCGAACGCTGAGCAGCGTGGGATCCGACACGATGTAGGCGGCGGCATCCATGAGCTTTTCGCCCTCGAGGCCTTCCAACTGGTCCAGCCGGGCCTTGCGCACCAGCATTTCCACGCGCGCGGAACCGCGTTCGCCTTCCAGCATGTTCAGGCGCGTGGCTTCCACGCGGATGCCCGCCGCGCGGGGGCCCACCAGCGCGATGCCGCGCTCCTGGCGGATGCGTTCCAGTTCCGCCTCCGCCTCTTCGACCCGTTCCTGCTGCTTGCGGACTTCGTTGGCCATCGCGTCGATGGCGCGCTGGATTTCGCGCCGCTTGATGTTCAGCCGCCGTTCCCGGTAGACGTTGGCGATTTCGTTGGCGATGTCGGCGGCTTCCTTGGGTTCCTCGCTCGTGGCGCTGATGTTCATCAGGGTCGTGTCGCGGTCTTGCGCGATGCGCACGTTGCGGGAAAGGACCTGCAGCGCCAACTCGGGGGAGATCGGGGATTTGTCTTCATTGAGCTTGGCGCCCCATGCCTTCTGCAGATTCAGGTTGCGGATCACCTCGGTCAGGACGGGACGGGACTGCATGATCTTTTCCTGCGTCATCAGGAAGAAGGGATTGAAGCCCATCCGCGCACTCTGGCGATCGTAGAACGGATCCACGTCCATCGCGTCCTCGCGCACCTCCAGCCGCGTGGTGGCCGTGTACTTGTTGGGCATCATCAACGTATAGGCCGTGCCCGTCACGATGGTGAGCAGCGCCACCGCCAGAATGACTTCTTTGCGGTCGCGGACGACACGCCAGTAATCGAGGAAGTGGAGTGTCTGGATCTGGGATTCTTCTGCCATGGATGGTGTCCTGAAACGAGGGGCGAGGGGGCTTCACCCCGCCGGCTCTGGCTTCCGCTGGGAACAGGAAAAAGGCGGCCGTTGCCGGTCGCCTTTCCCGTCCGCCGCCGGACTAGAAGAGCTGGATCTTCCAGCCAAGGTCCACGCGGTTGCGGTCGTAGCTTTCCCGGTTCTGCAAATCGGTGTCCAGCTTGGTGAACTGGTAGCCGAGTTCGAGCCAGTTGATGCGGTTGATGCGATAGGCCAGACGCAAACTGACCAGATAGGTCTTTTCGGTGCCGTCGTCCAGCGCGGGGGTGGCCGGATCGGTGTCGTCCAGGGCGTAATCGGCGTCGTACTCGTTGAGGGTGAAAGCCGTGCTGGCGTAGAAACTCCACTTCGCGGTGATGTCGTGGGCCAGGCTCAGGGACAAGTAGGTCCGGTTCTGGCTCAGATAGGCCCCGGCATCCGATTCGTCGATCGAATACGAAGCGGCGCCCGTCAGCCGGGTGCGCGGCGACGGCAGGAAGGTCAGCGACGCTTCCCCATAGGGCGCGTTGTGATCGTCGTAGTCTTCGTCGTCGTACTGGCGGTTTTCAATGCCGGCGCGCAGCGAACCGATCAGGCTCGGGGAAAAGGTCTGTTCGGCGCCCAGCCCGAAGAAGATCATGTCGGCGTCGCGGTTGTGGTCGGCCGGCGCTTCACTGTAGGTCAGGGTCTGGTAGCGGGCGTCGCCCAGCACGGTGGTCCGGCTGGCCAACTGCTGGCGCAGGGTCAAGCCGCCGACCAGGCTGTAGTAGTTGCCGTAGCGGGCGGACTCTTCATTGTCGTAGTCCAGCAGGATGTGCCGGCCGGAAAGATCGAGGCGGGTTTTGGGCAAGATGTTGTAGGACAGCGTCGCCAGCGCGGAGTTGTAGATGTTGTCGTCGTCCCGACGCACGATGTAGTACTCGTCGTAGATGGACGGCAACTGGCTGGCCCGCAGCGTGTCGTTGAGCGCCAAGGCGAGCGACGGGGTGAATTCGTAGCTGAAATTCAAATCCAGGTCGTTGAGAAAGTCGTAGTCCTTGTTGTCGGCGTTGGCTTCGTCCCGGTCGGTATACCAGATGAGCGAGGGCCGGTACCGTAAGCCCAGATACATCCGCTCCATGTTCAGGTTCACCAGGAACTCGAGCTCCTCGATCAAGCGGAAGCTGTCGACCGGATCCATGTCTTCCGGCAGCAAATTGATGTTGTCGTCGTAGCCCACGCGGAGGCGGTTGCTGAGGTGGATGGGCGATTCCGCGTAGGCCGCCAGCATGGGAACCGCCAGCGCAAGCAGCAGTCCGGCAACGATGCAAAGTCGAATCTGTTTCATGTTTCTATTCCTCTCCGTGGTGGCGTTGAACTCCGTGGCGGATTATCAGAAGGGGGTCGGCGAGATGGGGCGATAGTCGCCCCGAATCATTTCGCCTTCCGGCAAGATGCGGGCCAAAACATTCAGATCAACCGTGTATTGGACGCTGACGTCGTCCCGCGCCAACTGCTCGCCCTTGATCAAGGGGTCGGTAGACTGCAGGGTCACGTCCTGGGCCATGCCTTCGGGCAGCACTTCGACCGACTGGATGGTTTCGCTGACGCGGTCCAGGAAAATGCCCAGTTCCTTCAAGGTGTCGATCCACGACTGCGGATCATCCGGATTCTCGACTTCCTCGACCTTGTCGAGCGCCTGGACGATGACGCGGGCCAAATCCGCCTTGGTCACCGGTGCATCCATGAGCCAGCCATTCAGCGGGCGGATTTTGTTCTGCATCAACACGTCGAACATCTGCTGGGGAGAAGGATTGCCCGGCAAAAAGCGCGCCAAGCCCAGCCCCTTGATCAGCAAGTCGGCCAGTTGCTGGTGCGTAACCGGCTGGGAAGCCTGTGCCTTGCGGGCCTCCGCCTTCTCCGTTTGCGCGGGGGCAACCGTGGCGGCCAACGTCAAACCAACCAGCATACTTGCAAGAATCCTCTTCATCGTTATGTACTCCTTGCCTAGGGGCGACCACCTGTCATGCGTCCGGCCGGAAAAGGCCTCCATGGATCGTGGTTGGAATAATGCTTTAGCAAACCATGTCCGTCAAATAGAAAATCGCCGCCATTGGTATTCTTATTTGGGATTGCCTTTCGCTGGCCACACGGGCAGGATAACATCCCACGATTGACGGATACCATCTCGAGGACAGCGACGGAGACCTTTCCATGGCCAAATTGATCGGCATGTCGGGCGATTTCAAGGGACGCGAATATCCCATTGAGCAGGGCGAAATTGCAATTGGCCGCAAGGCGGACAACGCCATCGTTCTGGACCATCCGACGATCTCCAGCCACCATTGCCGGATTCTGCACACCGGGGACACCTGCGTCTTGCAGGATCTGGATTCCACCAACGGCACCCGCGTCAATTCGCGCGACGTGAAGGACACCGCCCTCCGCCACAAGGACTTGATCCAGCTAGGCTCCATCGAGTTTCTTTTCGACGCGCCGGAACTGGCGAGTTCCGGAGCCCGCTACACCGATGCCGACGCCGAAGTCGCCACGGCCGCCATGACCGCCCCGCAGGATTTTGCCAGCATCTCCCCTTTTGGAGCTCCGCCGCGCGAACGCCGCGGCACCTGGCACTTCGTTTTGGCCATCACCGGCGCCGTGGCGTTGCTGGCCCTGGCGTTCTTCTTCTTCATCCTCTTCCGGACCGTGTAGGACTGCACCCTGGCCGGCCCATGCCCCGCCCCGCCCGCCATGCCCGCCCGCCGGGATACACCATGGTGGAACTCCTCCTTGCCATCGCCCTCGCGGTCCTGGTGGCCGCCGTTCTGGCGGCTCTGATCGGGGGCTTGCTGGCCAGCGGCGAAAAACAGGCCCTACGCCTCCATGGCCCGGTGGCCGCGCGGGCCGCCATCCGGACCCTTTCCCGGGAAATCGCCTGTGCCTTTGCTCCGCCGACGAACAGCCTTCCGCCGCTGCAGTTGGCAACGGCGACCGATCCCGGCCAACCGGATGTCGAATTGTCGTTTTTCTTGCCGACCCGCCCCGCCGCGGCCCTGCCCCACCTCTACGACGTCGAACAAGTGTCCTATCGCGTGCTAACCGAGCGAGACGGACAAAGCCACCTGCTCCGCGTTTCCGCCCCGTGTTCGGGCCCGGCGACCAACGCCCCCGTCACCAACCGGCTTTTGCACGGCAAGTTCGAACTGGTGATCGCAGCCGTCACCAACGGCGCAGCCCTCGCCGTTTGGCCCCCGCCCGACGCCAAGGAATTCGGCCTGCCCAATGCGCTGCGCCTGTCCCTCTCCCTGGCCGGCGAACCGCCCCTGCGAACCGAGGTGTTGATCCAAACCGCCGTGGGCCTCCGTTCGCCGATCGAACGCCGCCAAGCCAACGACGCCGGCCCGTAGTCTCCCGGGGAAAACGCTTGCGGGCGCACCGGCGAATGCGTATCTTCCCCACCCAGTGACATGACCACGAGGTAGATCAACCCCCGGGTGCTCGGGTGGTGAAATGGCAGACACGCATGTTTGAGGGGCATGTGGGGCAACCCGTGGGGGTTCGAGTCCCCCCCCGAGCACCATTCTTGCGGTCCGAAGAACGGCGAATGCCGGAAGTCCGTTCCGCAAGCGTAGTCCCGGCACCCAACCGGCACGTTCCCGAGTTCCAACACAATCTTGCTTTGATCCTGCGGGGTCTGCCATAGTGCTCTACGCATGATCGACCGCAGACCCATCCGACTGCTCTTGGCAACGGCGACTCTGTTGGCCGCAGGCTGCGCCACCCAACCGCCGCAGCCGCCAACGCCCCTTGCCCAAGACGAACTGGCCCAATTCCTCGCCGGGAGCCGCGACGCCCGGTTCTACGGCATCACCATCTATCGGGATACGGCGGGCGCCCGCTTTGAATTCGCCAATCGCGTTCACCCGAGCCGATTCGCCGAAATGCCCATGGCATCGCGCCAAGGCGTGCCCTTCCCGCTGGTGCGCGCGAAAACCGCCGCCTTGGCGGATTGCCCGCTTCTCTTGGATTCCACGGCCCGCCAGAATTGGCTCTTGCTGGGATCGACGGCGGCGATGGAGTACGTCCCCTTCGAGCCGCCGATGGGCGAATATGCCGACCACGTAGTTGCCGAAATCCCAGGCTATGCCGGCCGCGCCAACAAAATCGTGCTGGATTCCCTCCATGTCGAGTCGCCGGTTTTTCTGGTTCCGCCCGCCCATGGCCGCCTGGGTTCCCTCGCCCGGCTGGAAACGCTGGGCAACCGAATCCAAGCCGTGATGGGCGCCGCCTTGATGCGCTCTTTTGCCTTCATCCGCTTCGATTTCCCGGGACACCGGATCGGTTTTTCTACCTCCGACGATTACCAACCGCCCAAACCGTCGGCCGTGCTCGCCGAACTCCCCCTGCAAGAATGGCGCGGTCGACCCGTCGTCCAGGCCCGACTCGGCGGCGAACCCATCGCCCTCCTGCTCGATACGGCGGGCGATTTCGATCTCGTCGTCCCCCGCACGGCGTCCGTTCCGGGCGGCGCGTTGGAATTGGATAAACTGACGCTTGCGGATCCCCGCGTCGCCGCCGCCGCGGATCTGGGCTTGCCGGAGAATTTCCCGGCCCGCCTCGGGCTTGGCGTCTTGGCCCGCTACGTCGTGACGCTCGACTACACGCACCGCCGCGTCTGGTTCGAGGATCCACGCATTCTCCGCGCCACAGCCGGCGTTCCATCTACGGACAAACCGGCCCCGGCGCCGGTTAACTACAGAGGAATCACGCGATGAGCATAGCCAAAGCCTCCAAACGGGAATGGAACGAACAGCACCGGCATCCCCTGGGGTTCAAGACGCGCCGGGGGCTCAACTGGTTCACCGTGGGCCTGCTGTACGCCATGTTCTACATGTGCCGCTACAACTTCCGCTTCGCCGGCGCGGGCATGCGCGCGGAATTCGGCTGGTCCACCGGCGACATCGCCAACCTCGCTGCCTGGTTCTCCATCGCCTACGGCACCGGCCAGCTCCTCAACGGCCTCTTCTGCGACCGCATCGGCGGGCGCGCCTCGATGCTGATCGGCGCGGTCGGCTCCATCCTCGTCAACCTGCTCATCGGCTTTTCGCCGTGGACGTCGTCCTTCGCCGCCTTCGCCGCCATGTGGATGGTCAACGGCTACATCCAGGCCGCCGGAACTCCCGGCATGGTCAAGATCAACGCGGCCTGGTTCAACAAGGAGGAACGGGGGCTGTTTTCCGGCATCTTCGGCTTCATGATCCAGTCCGGCCAGGCTATGATTTCCATGCTGGCCCCGTGGATCCTGGCGGGCTTCGGCTTCCTCGCCTTCGTCGTCGGCCCCGGCGAATGGCGCATGCTTTTCTGCCTGCCGCCGATTTTCCTCGGCCTCGTCTCGATCTGGTTCTACTTCATTTCGGCGGAATCCCCCGACGACGCGGATTTCCACGGCACCATCCAGGACGACGTGGACAACTCCGCCGGCACGACCGTTCCGGTGCTGGAATCGTTCAAATTCGTGTTCTCCAACCCGCTGGTGTGGTTCTACGCCGTGGCCTACGGCTGCACCGGCGCCGTCCGCCACGCGGCCGACCAGCTCTCCCCGCTCTACTTCGAAGACGTGCTCGGCTTCAACATGAAGACCAACCTGCCCGCCATCGCCAGCTTCACGCTCGTGCTCGTGCCGCTGGTGGCCGTCTGCGGCTCGGTCCTCTCCGGATGGGCCTCGGACCGCTTCTTCCGCGGCAACCGCTACCCCGTCGCCATGGTGCTGTACTACGGCGAGGCGACGGTCATCGCGGCGGCCACCACGGTGATGGCGCTGGGCATCATCGGGCCGACCACGGGCGGCATCCTGCTCGGCTGCCTGTTCCTGGTGCTGATCGCCATCACGGCCAACAGCACGCATTCCATCGTCGGCGCCGCCGCCCCCGTGGACATCGGCGGCAAGAAGATGGCCGGGTTCGCCTCCGGCGTGATCGATTCCTTCCAGTACTACGGCGCGGCGCTGGGCCTGTTCATCACCGGCCTGATGCTCGACGTCTCCCTGCCCGGCAACTACACGGTCTGGTTCGGCATCATGACCTGCTTCGCCTTCTTCGGGGGGTGCGCGATGCTCTCCCTCCTGCTCCGCCAGAAGAAGAAACCCGCCGCCAGTCGCGCCATCATCGCCTTCATGGTCTTGCTCGTCGCCGGCGGATTCACCGTCGGCGTCCGGAAATACCGCGCCATGAAGCCGGTGGCGATCGACCACTACGCCGCGTCCGCCCAGGCGGCCTACCGCGCCGGCAACGAAAAGGACGCGACCGACGAAGCCCTGCGCGTCCTGCGGCTGGCGCCCGGCCACGCCGACGCCCTGCGGATCGTGGACGAGGTCCACGACCGGCACGTGGCCGCCGCACGCGCCGCCCTGGCCGCGGGCGACGCCAAGGCCGCCATGGAAAGCGCCCAGAACGCCATCAACCTCAAGGGCCGCGACAGCGCCGCCCGCGGGCTGCTGGCGGAAGCCAAAGCCCTGAACAAGACCCTGGAAAAGGCCGAACGGCTCGAACAACGGCCGGAGAAATAGGAGTTCCGCCATGACGACCGCCCATCAAGCCCGTCCGCCCATTCCCCGCCAGCTCTGGCTCCGGCAGCGCTGCATCGCGGTGGAAACCCAGTTCAACGGCCGCATCGGCCGCGCCGCCTTCGCCGTCCGCTTCCTGCCGCTGCTGGTCCTCCTGGCCCTGGCCTATGGAAACGGGCTTCTGGCCACCCCGCGCGTCTCCTCGTGGATCGCCTTCCCCGTCGTCGTGGTCGCCTCCTACCTCGCCCTGCTCGTCCTCTCCCACCGATTCCACGACCTCGGGCAAAGCGGCGCCAATCTGCTCCAGATCGTCCTGCCCGTCTTCGTCTGGCTGTGGATCGGCGACGAGCTCATGGACAAACTCGATCCCCCCTACTGGATTTCCGCCGCCGTCGTCCTCGCCGCCTGGCCGGTCGTCGTCCTCCTCCGCCTCGGCTTCCAGGCCGGAACCGAAGGCCCCAACGCGCACGACACACAAACGGCTTCCTGATCCCCCCTCCCAGACGACGAAAAAGCCGCCGCGTTCCCGCAGCGGCTTTTTGCTCGGACGGGTCCCGGCCTCAGCCGCTGATCGCCGCCATCCGGGCCTGGACGGCTTCCAGCTCCGCCTCGGCGTCCCCGATCAGTTCCGCGAAGATGTCCTTCATCGGCTGGACCTTGTCGACCAGCCCCACGCTCTGGCCGGCCATGCACGAGCCGCGGTCCACGTCGCCGTCGACGGCCGCCTTGCGCAAGCCGCCCATCCAAAAGCTCTCGACCTTGTACTGCGCTTCGGCGTGGCCGATCTTGCCTTCGTTCAGCAGCTGGATCAGTTCAAGCTGGAGCCGGCCAAATTCCTCGGACGACTTGTTCTTCAGCGCCCGGACCGCGACGATCGGCAGCCGCTTGTCGTATTCCGGCGTGCTCATCGCCTCGCGCGCACGGGCCTTCACGAACCGCGCCTTCAGGTTCGGGTGCGCGGTGCATTCCGCGCTCATCACAAACCGCGTGCCCATCTGCACACCCGCCGCCCCCATCAGAAGCAAATGCGCTATCATGCGCCCCGTGGCAATGCCGCCGGCCACAACCACCGGTACGCCAGGCTGGTGGAACAACACCTGTTGCAGGAGAATCATCAGCGAGACGTGGCCGATATGCCCGCCCGCTTCGCTGCCTTCCAAAATCAGCCCATCCACGCCGAACCGCACCATCTGGTCCGCGATGGAATCCGTCGAGGCGAAGGACAGCACCTTCTTGCCCGCCGCCTTCATCTGGGCCACGTCGTTTTTCTTCGGAAAATTCCCCGCGAAGATCACCACGGGCGCCGGAGACGCCAGCACGGCTTCCTTGTGCGCCGGAAAATTCGGCGCAATCGTCACCAGATTCACCGCGAAGGGACTTCGGACCTGCGATGCGCACTTCTGGATTTCCGCCGCCAGCGCCTCGCCGGGCATATTGCCGGCCGCTAAACAGCCGAAGCCCCCTTGATCGTTCACCGCCTTCACCAGCGTCGCGTCGCTGATCCACGTCATGGCGCCGCACATGATCGGATAGCGGACCCCGAGAAAATCGCGGCCCGCCTGCCACAGCCCGTCCAAGTATTTGGTTTCCATCTGCCAGTCTCCTGCAATGGTATTCCATACTACCGCACTGCTCCGCCATCTGCATCCCAACCCAGCGGGGTCAGGCATTAAGAAAGTTAAGTTTTCGCGCGAAAACTTAACTTTCTTAATGCCT